>NZ_WTYZ01000001.1:900000-1120000 GCF_009827455.1 Pontixanthobacter aestiaquae | reverse complement strand
CCAGTGCGGCTGGCGCGATCATCTTTCCGACGGTGTTCCTGTTCGGGATTTCGGGCGGCCCGATGGGGCTGGTTCATGCGTGGTGGATCGCCTCGCCGCTGCTGCTCGCGGTCACGCTGGCTCTGACGCTCCCGGCAATTCAAATACGCATTGGCGACTTACTCAAAGAGCTGCTGCCCGCGCTGGTCGGCTGCGCGATTATGGCCGGATCTGTTCTGCTGCTTAAACCGCTGGTCGCCGGCCTCGCTGCGCCTCTACAGCTTCTGATCCTGGTGCCGATTGGCGGGTTCGCTTACGGCGCAAGTCTGTGGGTATTCTGGCCATCGGTCATGCGTGAAACATGGTCGATGCTGCGCAACCGAAGTAGCGACGCCAACGATATACCCGTGAGCGCCTGATTTTGGCGATCACGGCAGCCCGACCGATTTGGCGAGTTACCGGCTTCGTGCTATCTGTCTCTAACAGGATTGGAGATATGTGATGGCTTTTTCGGCTTTTCTTGCAGCAATACTGACTTCGAGCGCTATTGTGCCGCCAGCGACGCAGCCTGCTCCCGATATCGCACCTGCAGAAGCGCCCCCACCCAATCCCCTGCCCGGCAGCGAAACACCAGACGCTATCGTTGCGGGTGAAAAGGATTATTATCAGCGTATGACTGTGCCGGTAACGATCGATGGTGAGGGTCCATTCCGCTTTATGATCGATACGGGCGCGCAAGCCACTGTCGTCACGCGCGGATTGACCGAGAAGCTCAATCTCACTCCAGCTGGATCCGCGACTGTCGTTGGTATGGGAAGCCGCCGCACGGTCCAGCTCGTGGAGCTCGACGGGCTCGAATTTGCGGAACGTACATTGAACAACATCTCCGCCCCAATGCTCGAAGCCCGTCACATTGGCGCAGATGGCATACTCGGTCTCGATAGCCTCCAAGATCTGCGCGTGATGATCGATTTCCGGGATCAGACGATCACAGTCAACGACTCCGATGCTTTGGGCGGCAACCAAGGGTACGAGATCGTTGTCCGCGCGCGACATAAATTGGGGCGGCTCATCATGACTCAAGCAGATATAGACGGCGTAAAAACGGCCGTGATAATCGATACAGGAGCACAAAACAGCTTTGGCAATATGCGTTTGAAACGCCGCCTTCGCGCACGCAATCCAGACGAGGTTAGCGCTATGGACGTCAATGGCGAGGAAATTACGGGCAATCGTCACTTTGCAAAGCGGCTCAAAATACAGCAGTTGCATCTCGAAAATATGCCAATCACCTTTGCCGAAAGTCCTGCTTTCGCAGCGCTTGATTTGGAAAAGCGACCGGCACTAATCTTGGGCATGCGCGATTTGCGACTATTTAATCGCGTAGCAATAGACTTTGCCACGCGCCGGGTGCTGTTTGACCTCCCGGCAGGTCGCGGGAGCAATGGTCCAATGCGAACCAGCCCAATGGGCGGTCGATTGAACTAACCAATGCTTCGGCCTGCGTGTTGATGGGGCATTGCCCTTAGCGGCTCTGGGCACCACATAGGCGGTCATGCCGCCCGATCACGCCAGCCCGACACCCGACGATCACGACAGCTGGAGCACGCTGAAGCGGTTTCTTCCCTATCTGTGGCCCAAGGATAATCGGTCGCTCAAAGTGCGGATCGTTATCGCGCTGACTCTGGTGCTGATGGCGAAAGCGGCAATTCTGTCGGCACCATTTGCCTATCGCAACGCAGTCGACGGAATGACCGACGGGACGCAAGATGTCTTTATGGTCCCACTGGCACTCGTAGCGGCTTACGTATTGGCACGTTTTACCAGCCTGATGTTCGACAATCTGCGCAATATTATTTTCGAGCGTGTCGGGCAGGACGCGACGCGGCAATTTGCCGAAGACGTATTCCACCGTCTGCACCGGCTGAGCCTGCGCTTTCACCTGTCGCGCCGCACCGGCGAGATTACAAAGACAATCGAGCGCGGCACCAAGACCATCGATTCGATGCTCTATTTCATGTTATTCAACATTGCCCCCACCGCGATTGAGCTGACCGCTGTGGGTATCATCTTCTACATCAATTTCGGATGGGAACTGGTCGCGGCAACCGCGGTAACGGTCGTGCTCTATATTGCTGTCACGCGGTGGATCACCGAATGGCGGACCAAACTGCGCAGAGAGATGAATGACCTCGACGGCCGGGCGCTCGACCGCGCGGTGGACTCGCTCCTGAACTACGAAACCGTCAAATATTTCGGCGCGGAAGAACGCGAGGAAAAGCGCTATGCCGCCGCGGCGCGCGCCTATGCCGATGCGGCGGTGAAGAGTGATAACTCGCTTGGCCTTCTCAACATCACGCAATCGCTGATCACCAATGCGTTGATGGCAGGCGCAATGGCGTTCTCCGTCTGGGGCTGGAGCAAAGGCGAACTGACTGTCGGTGATCTGGTGTTTGTGAACACTTACCTGCTGCAGCTGTTCCGCCCGCTCGATTTACTGGGCTTTGTCTATCGCACGATCCGGCAGGGATTGGTCGATATGGCAGAGATGTTCAGGCTGATGGACACGGCAATCGAAGTCGAAGATGCTCCGGGCGCACCCGCTCTGGTCATCCGCAAACCAACCGTCGCATTCGATAACGTTGTGTTCGGTTACGAACCCGACCGGACCATTTTGCACGGCCTGAGCTTCGAAGTGCCTGCGGGTGACAATATCGCGATTGTCGGGCCATCGGGGGCAGGCAAGTCCACCATCGCGCGGCTGCTATTCCGGTTCTACGATCCCTGGTCCGGACGTATTCTGATCGACGGGCAGGATATCGCGGCCGTACAGCAAGATACCGTGCGTGCCGCCATTGGCATCGTCCCACAGGACAGCGTGCTGTTCAACGAGACAATCGGCTATAATATCGCATATGGAAAAGGCGGCACAGACGAGCAGACTATGCTCGCCGCTGCGCGCGACGCGGCGATCCTGCCCTTTATCGAACAATTGCCAAAGGGCTTCGACACCGAAGTCGGCGAGCGCGGCCTGAAACTATCTGGCGGGGAGAAACAGCGTGTCGCTATTGCGCGGACGCTGGTGAAGAACCCGCCGATCCTGATGCTTGATGAAGCAACCAGCGCGCTCGACAGCCGGACCGAGCAGGACATTCTCGCAACGCTGGATCGTATCTCCCGCGACCGCACGACCCTATCCATCGCGCACCGGCTTTCAACTGTCGCCGATGCGGACGACATTATCGTATTGGATCAAGGGCAGCTGGCCGAACGCGGTACACACGCAGCATTGCTCAAACACGACGGTCTCTACGCCGAAATGTGGGCGCGCCAACAGAGCGAGCGCGAGGAATAGAGCAGGTCCCAGCGGGGTGTGGGAGCTGGGGAAAGTCGCGCAAATTCGAAAGAGATCCCAGCCTTCCCCGGGGATCGCATTCTACTCGCCGCTCTCCACTCCAAAGTCCGCGCTCGATAAGTCTATGTCCGCAGCTGCGATCACTTCGACGTCAGGCCGCATTTCGCGGATTTCGTCGATGAATTGCTTGGCATCTCCTACGATCACAATCGTTGCTTTATCCGGATCGACGTAATCGCTGGCGGCCTTGTTCGCTTCGGCAGCCGTCACACCTTCCAGACGCGACGCATAGTCGGCCGCCTCGTCAGGACCGATACCCTGTTGCAGTAACCCAGCAACAATCCGGTTGAAGCCGGAACTGGTTTCCAGCGACCGTGAATAACCACCCGAGAGATAAAGCCGCCGCTTGGCGAGAAGCTCTTCACTCAAAGGCTCGCTGCCGAGACGGGTGAACTCGTCCAGAAACAACTGCGCGACTTCATCGGCGCTTTCATTCTTGGTCTGCGCACTGGCTGTCAGGATCGAGTCATCAGCCCGCGAAGCGAAGCCGCTATAGGCACCGTAGCTAAGCGAGCGTTTGGTCCGCACCTCCTCGAACAGGCGCCCGCTGGAGCCGCCGCCCAAAACGCTGTTTGCAAGCACCAGCGGATAGTAATCTGCGCCAGCCCTTTCAGGCGCACGCACAGCTGCAATCACAGAAGCCTGCCCTGCATCGGGCATATCAATCACGATGGTCCGCACCGGCTGCTCTACGCCGGCCGGATCAGCGGGTGCCGCTGGCGCTGGCGTATCGACGGTCCAATCCCCGAATAAAGAAGTCGCCAGTTCGATAGCCTTATTTGGCGCGATACCGCCGCTGATGATGATTTGTGTCGCTTCGGGATGCCAATATTCGGCACGATGCTGCGCCAGATCATTGCGGGTAATCGCAGCCAAGCTGTCAGTCGTACCGCCCGGCTGCGTGCCATAGCCTGCATCACCATACATTGCCGTGCGCACTACAAAGCGCGACAATGCTCCCGGATCTTTGAGCGAGACTTGCAGCCCATCGATTGCACGCTTGCGCTCACGCACGAGCTCATCTTCGGGAAATGTCGCGCCGCGAATAATGCTCGCCGCCACTTTGCCTGCTTCCGCCATGTTTACGACCGGTGCGGTTAGACCAAAGCTCGCGCCATCACTGCCCGCGCCGCCGCCGAAGGATGCACCAAGGCTTTCAAACTTCGCGGCGATATCGGTCGCGGACATATCCGCCGTACCGGTGTCGGCGAGCGCTGCCGCCATTTCCGATAGCCCTGCTTTGTCACGTGGATCGCTCTTGCTGCCACCCGGAACGATCACACTCATTGACGCAATCGGCACCTCGCCGGTTTGCACCGCAACAATCTTGACGCCGTTATCAAGGGTCGCCTCGACAATCTCGGGCGCAACAACTTCAGGAGACACACCTGGCTCGGGCGGAGCCATCCGCTCGCCCTCCGGCTTCACTTTGCGAATTGCCCCGGTGGCTGGTGGCAGTGTCCGGTATTCTGGCATCGGTACCGGATTGGCATAGGTCGAAGGATCATCCTCGCCCTCCACATAGGTAATGTCGGTCCGCTTTTGCGGATCGTAATATTTCTGCGCAACCCGCTGCACATCGTCTGCAGTCACAGCAGCGATTGCAGCAAGCCGCTTGTCGGCATGGTAAGGATCGCCGGTCGAAACGAGTGACTCGCCCAGTTCAAACGCGCGCCCACGCGCGGTTTCACGGCGGCGCAGTGCGCTTGCAGCGATTTCGTTCTTGGCTTCGGCCAGCTCAGCATCGGTCACGCGTTCAGTGCGCATCTTTTCGCGCTCGGTCACCAGAATGCCTGCGACTTCTTCCATATTCGCGGTCGGATTGATCACCGCAAACTGCGCGAGCACACCGGCTTCTTCGCTAGTCCGCGCAAAGTGTACCGCCTGCACAGCCTTGCCGGTGCGGATCAGCGCGGCGTGCATCCGGCTGTTGTCGCCGCGCGACATGATCGCGTCCATCACTTCGATAGCTGCTATATCGGGATGCGCTTCACCGGGCAGTTTCCAGATCGTACCGACCAATGGCAGTGGGACGTTCGGCGCAGTCGAATTGACCATGCGCGGCTCGGTCCGCTCGGGCTCGCGTTCGGTAATGGTCACATCGACAGGATTTTTGCGGCGGGGAATGTCGCCGAAATATTGGTCTACCAGAGCGCGCAGCTGATCCATCTGGAAATTGCCCGCGACAATCAGTGTGGCGGTATCAGGCCCGTAATAGGCTTCATAGAATGCGCGCGCATCATCGAGGGTAGCCGAATCGAGATCCTCGATCGAACCAATACCAGGGCGGCGATGCGGCAATATATCATAGGCGTTCTCAGGAATAACGAACCGCTGAAAACGGCCATAGGGCGGCGCCAGCACACGCTGGCGCAGTTCTTCCTTCACCACATCCCGCTCACGGTTAAACACTTCGTCATCGACTACCGGAAACGCCATCCGCTCACGGTGGGTCCACAGCATCTGCTCAAGATAGGCCGCGGGCACTTGCTCAAAATAGTTGGTCCGGTCTGTGCCGTTGGAGGCATTGCGCGTGCCGCCAATATCAGCGGTCAGACCGTAGATCATATTATACGGCATATTCTCCGTCTTGCGACTGAGGATATGTTCGAACAAATGTGCGAAACCGCTGCGGCCTTCGGGATCCAGCTTGGAGCCGATCTCATACCACAGCGACGTAGTAACAGTGCCGGTCGTGTCGTCCGGAATCGCAATGACCCGCAGACCATTGTCGAGAGTCCATTGCGTGAATTCGATCTCCGGCGCAGTGATCGCGGGGGTCTCTCCGCCAGCATGATCGTCAGCCCAAACGGGTTGCGCAGCGGCTAGTGCCAGCAAGCCAGCACCTGCGGTTAGGATCGAACGAAGCATGGATAGTCCCCTGATTGATTGCAATTCCTGAGTGCAACTAGACCAAGGTCAGGTGATGCAATCAAGTTTGGAGGGGGGACATTTCGATAAACTGCGCCCGTTAGTCGCCAAATGTTGTGGCTAGCCGAGGGATTTTCCGGACAGTTCGATCAGGACGGCCAAAGCATCCTTTGAAAGCGCGGCAGGCACGAACACGTGATCGTGATGGAATGCGGCGACGATATTGCAAGCAATGCCCGCATCAGCGAGCGAGCGCGATACTGCTGCCGTCAAACCAACGCCTACAAGGTCGGAATGCACTTGCAGCGTGATGCAGCAGAAGTCGGGTCCAGCGATTCCGAGTTCATCAGCGAGAACGCTTGGCACAATCGCGGAAACGCCTTCCTCCTCGCGGAATGTGCCGATGGCAGCGCCGAGCAGTTGAGATGCCGTTTCAGGTGAGACTTGCACAAAGCGCCACACCTGAGGGTCAAGCTGTGGGCTCATCCCGCCGATCATCGCTATACTTTCCGTAACGACACCGCCCATCACGGCAGCTTAAAGGATATATTTGCTGAGGTCGGTATCCTGCGACAATTCGGTAAGGCGGTCGCGCACATAGTCGGCGTCGATGGTGATCGTTTCGCCTGCATGCTCCTCCGCTTCGAAGCTGAGTTCTTCGAGCAGTTTCTCCATCACCGTCTGCAAACGCCGTGCCCCGATATTCTCGACGCTTTCATTCACTTGCGCCGCGATCTTGGCGACTTCGGCCACAGCGGTATCGTCAATAGCCACGGTCACGTCTTCGGTGCCCAGTAGCGCCACATATTGCGACACCAGATTGGCGCGCGTTTCGCTTAGAATGCGAACGAAGTCCTCTTCGGTCAGCGCGCGTAATTCGACACGGATCGGCAAGCGGCCCTGCAATTCGGGCAGCATGTCCGATGGCTTCGACACATGGAAAGCGCCGCTCGCGATAAACAGGATATGGTCGGTTTTCATCGGACCGTATTTGGTCGCAACCGTAGTGCCTTCGATCAGCGGCAACAGATCGCGCTGTACGCCTTCGCGGCTGACAGATCCGCCGCGCACATCCGAGACCGCAATCTTGTCGATCTCGTCGAGGAAAACGATCCCGTTGGTCTCTGCGTTCTGCAAAGCGACGCGCGCGACATCGTCCTGATCGAGGCGCTTCTCCGCCTCCTCATCGACCAGCTTGTCCCACGCATCGGGGACTTTGAGCTTGCGGCGCTTGGTATTGGTTTTGCCGAATGCCTTGCCCATCATATCGCTGAGGTCGATCATGCCCATGCCGCCGGTCATTCCGGGAATTTCCATCGGCGCGGCGGGTGCATCCTGCACTTCGATCTCGACCTCGGTCTCGTTCATTGAATTGTCGACGATCCGTTGGCGGAAGCTTTCACGGGTGGCTTCGGACGCATTGTCGCCCACCAGTGCATCAAGCAAGCGGTCCATCGCGGCTTTAGACGCAGCTTCGCGCACAGCTTCGCGGCGGCGTTCCTTCTCCAGGCGGATTGCATCTTCGGCGAGATCGCGCGCGATCTGTTCGACATCGCGGCCGACATAGCCGACCTCGGTAAATTTGGTCGCTTCGATTTTGACGAAAGGGGCATCGGCCAGTTTCGCCAGACGGCGGCTGATTTCGGTCTTACCGCAGCCGGTCGGGCCGATCATCAGGATGTTCTTGGGCGTCACTTCATCGCGCAATTCATCGCTCAATTGCTGACGGCGCCAGCGATTGCGCATCGCGACGGCAACGGCGCGCTTGGCGTCTTTCTGGCCGACAATATGCTCGTCGAGCGCGGCGACAATCGCCTTCGGAGTGAGTGCTTCTGTCATGGAGGTCTCTTAAATTTCTTCGACGGTCACATTGCCGTTGGTAAATACGCAGATGTCGGCGGCAACTTGCATCGCCTTGCGCGCGATTTGCTCGGCATCGTCTTCATATTCGGTGAGTGCGCGGCCCGCAGCCAGCGCATAATTGCCGCCTGAACCGATTGCAGTGATCCCGGCTTCGGGCTCAAGAACATCGCCATTGCCGGTCAGGACCAACAGGCTTTCTTCGTCCGCGACGATCATCAGCGCTTCCAGGTTGCGGAGATATTTGTCGGTTCGCCAGTCTTTGGCTAGCTCGACAGCGGCACGCAGCAATTGCCCGCGATGCGCCTCCAGCTTTTTCTCCAGCCGTTCGAACAAAGTGAATGCATCGGCAGTCGCACCTGCGAAACCGGCAATGACTTTCTCGTCCTTGCCGATGCGGCGGACCTTGCGCGCGTTCGGCTTCATCACCGTATTGCCCATGGAGACTTGGCCGTCCCCGGCAATTACGGTCTTGCCGCCCTTTTTCACGCCGATGATGGTAGTCCCGTGCCATTGCACCAGACCGTGTGGATTATCTGCTGTACTCATGAACGCGATATGGGGAGCCCAATCACGCTATCAAGCCATACGATCAAGCGATTTACCCGCCAGGACCGCCCGCTCCGCCGCCACCACCAGGCGCACCAACTGTACCGATATTGCCGAACAGGTCTTCGAAGAAGCCGCGCTCGCGTCCAAGAGTCGGTGTTTCATCGCCGTCGGGCTGGAAAAAGGCAACTTTTTCGATACCGCTGCGATCTGCTGCCAGGACATTGCCATTGGCATCAAATGTGATCGCCAGAACCGAATGGCTTTGGATGCGCGGGCGGACGAATGGCTTGCGGCCTGTGACACTCGACACATAGTACCAGGTCGGATCACCGAACTGGCTTGTAAAGGTCGGTCGGCCCAGCGTCTGGGCGACAGATTGCTGGTTGTCGATGCCCGGCTGGACCGAATTAACCAGAGTCTGATCGACGATATATCCGCGGCTTTCGCGGATCGACGAGCATCCGCCCATCGTCAGCGCTGCCGCCAGAACAATCGCTGTGCCGATCATCTTGCCTTTAATCATTGGAACGCAATTCCTCTTCGTACCCTGCCAAAACGCCAAATGGCTTGGATTGGCAAGTGCAAATCCTATATATGCTTCGGCCTTACGGTGATGCTCACTGCCATGCAACCATCCGCTGCCGATAGACCGGTGACGCGTTTGCGCAAGGCGGCTTGAATTGCCGATGAACGATTGACGCGCAGCTTTCCCTCACAGAGTACCCCTTGATGGCATTTTTCTCCCGACTTTTTGGCACTGAAAACGACCCGAAAGAGGCTCTGCGACCATTGTGGCATGCCATCGTGGGCGAAGCGCGGAGACCCCACTGGTATCGAAACTGCGGTGCGGCGGATACCGTCGATGGCCGCTTCGATATGATCACCAATGTGGTGGCGATGGTTATGCTGCGGATGGAAACGGAGAATGATCTGCTGCCGGCAACCGCCCGCCTGACCGAATTGTTTGTCGAGGATATTGACGGCCAATTGCGCGAGACCGGTTTGGGCGACCCGACTTTGGGCAAGAAAATGGGCAAGCTGATGGAAGCGATGGGCGGCCGGATCGGAGCCTATCGCAATGCGCTGGAGAGCGGCCCGGAGGCGATGACCAATGCCGTCCGCCGCAATGTTACACTGATCGATGAAGGCCATGCAGAAGCGATGGCAAATGAACTTATTGCCCTGTCCCAGCGATTGGGCGCGCTGAATACAGACCAACTTCTCGCCGGAGAAATTGCCGCATGAGCGAGAGCGAACTCAGCAGGCCGATCAAAGCAAAAGCGCTCAAACACGAGCCGTATCTGATCGAGGCATCGGAAGACGAGCGGCACGCCCTTTCCAAACGGTTTGCGCTGAGCCAGATTGAGCATCTGCGCGCCGACATCACGCTTACTCCCAAGGGATCCGATATCATTGCGACCGGCACTATGGAGGCGGAATGGCAGCAAATCTGTTCGGTGTCGGGTGATGATTTTCCCGTCAGTGCCAAAGAGAACCTGCACCTGCGTTTCATTCCGCAGCGCGCCATCGAACCGTCCGACGAAGAGATCGAAGTCGAATTGGATGATGTGGACGAGATCGAATTTACCGGCGACAGTTTCGATCTGGGCGAGGCTGTCGCGCAAAGCCTGGGCCTGCTGATCGATCCCTATGCGACCGGACCAGACGCCGAAACGGCACGCAAAGAAAAAGGCATCCAGATCGAAGGCGAGCAAGACGGCCCGATGGCGGAGATGCTGGCAGCGCTGAAGAAGTAGCGCCGCGCATTACCGATCAAAACGGAATGTCGTCATCCAGATCGTCATAGTTGGAACCG
This sequence comes from Pontixanthobacter aestiaquae, assembly GCF_009827455.1. Taxonomy (NCBI): domain Bacteria; kingdom Pseudomonadati; phylum Pseudomonadota; class Alphaproteobacteria; order Sphingomonadales; family Erythrobacteraceae; genus Pontixanthobacter; species Pontixanthobacter aestiaquae. The sequence continues at coordinate 1,109,507 of NZ_WTYZ01000001.1, read as the reverse complement.
CCGCCTGACGAACCGCCTGCTGCGCCGCCGCCTGAGGTACCGCCGCCCTGGTTGTAGCCTCCGCCACCGCCGGACCCGCCACCATAGTTTCCGCCGCCACCTGGGCCGCCGCCGCCACCGCCGCTTTGGCCACCAGGACCGTCGAGCATGGTCAACGTTCCGTTAAAGCCGCGCAGAACAACTTCTGTCGAGTAACGGTCATTGCCGCTCTGGTCTTGCCATTTGCGGGTCTGCAATTGGCCTTCAATAAAGACCTTTGATCCTTTGCGAAGGAAACGCTCGGCAACATTGACGAGGCCTTCGGAGAAGATCGCGACTGTGTGCCATTCGGTCTTTTCCTGACGCTCGCCCGAATTGCGGTCTTTCCACGTCTCGCTGGTCGCGATCCGCAGATTGCACACTTTGCCGCCATTCTGGAACGAGCGGACTTCGGGGTCCGCGCCCAGATTACCAATGAGCATTACTTTGTTGAGGCTACCGGCCATTGCATTTTCCTTCGCGAATCTGTTGGCGAAGAGTTAGCGGGTCGCCCGCAGCCATGCGAGTCACTGGCCGAATTTCTTGTGTGAAGGTGTGGAAAGCGGTGCCCGGCAAGCGCGCAAATCAGCGCGAAGGGTAGCGCAGCCGGCCCAAGAACCGTGACATGCTGAATGTCTCACGTTCGGAATTGAGCCATTTGGCTTTAACTTTCTCGAACTTCATCACGCCTTCAATCCGGCGATCCAGAAACGCTTTGGTCTTGGCTTTATCATCGCTGTTATCATCGGCGAACACGGCCAGCGTGGCAGTATAGATGCCGCCCAGGATCGTGCGCTTGGTGTAGTGATTATAGTCGGTAGCGGTATCACCGGCGAGCCGCCACATCAGATCGGCGCTGTTCCAGCCCATTTTCAGCGATTTGGAGACATTTTGCGGCATCGCCATGATCGCGGTCGCGCGCTTGAGTGCCTCCTCTTGTCCGGCGATCGCATCGAGCCGGAACTGCACGAGCGACCGAATCCGCTCACGGATCGGCATTTGTGCAAGCGCCTCTGCGGGCAGTGCCTCTGCCATCGCATTGTCGACGGTCTCGATCCACGCAGAGATCATATCCATCGCGCCCCCCGGAAATGCCAGACGCGCGACATCGACATCAGCGCCTTTCTCCAACGCGGCGGCGGTAACTGCGGCATCGCTCCAGCCGTCAAAAATCGCGGCATCGGCAATCGCGGGCGCGAGTGCGAGCCGCAGCTCGTCCAGCGTCAAATCGGCGATAGTGTGTGCTGTGCCAGCCACTTAGAAAGTTGGCCCGTAAGTTTGCGGTTTCTGCTTGCCTTCACGCTCTTCATCCGCGCGGCGAAATTCCGTCAACACCTGACCATTATTAATCATCAAATCCGCATAATCGCGCGCAGAACGGCCGGAATTGTCGTTGTGATCGGGATTGGCACCATTGGCGAGCAACACCCGGATCATTCCAGTATTACGGTTATGAACCGCAGAAATCAGCGCGGTTTCGCCCGTGTCATTCGGCTCGTCCACATTGGCGCCCGCTTTGAGCAATTCCTCGACGGCTGGTACGCTGCCCAATGTCGCGGCAATCTGCAGCGGGGCAATGCCTTGGTTATCCTTAAGGTTGGGGTTCGCACCATTTTGCGTCAGGAACTTGATCCACGTCACATCCTCACGTTTGGTGACGATATGCAAACCGGTTTCGCCGGTGGTAATATCGCGCGTGTTGACCACAACGCTTCCCGGCTTTTTCAACGCTTCGGTTACGGCGTTGCCATCGCGGTCTTTCACCGCTTCCAAAAACGCATAGCCTTCGCGCTTGAACTGCGCTGACGCAGGCGTGGCGATAAGCGCAAACGAAAGCGCAATTGCGGGAATAACCGACCGGAAAACGGCACTGGCCATTTTCAACCTCCAAGAATTTGTTACATACATATTATTCAGGGCACAGACGCCCCCTTGTCGATCCCCAATTAGCAGAGCATGAACCTGAGCGCTATGTTTCACTTTACCCGTACTGTAACCGCAGTTTGTGCTGCTTTCGCGCTTGCTTCGTGCGGATCGAGCCTCTCCGGTCCGGTTGGCCCCTCCCCTGACGGCGTAGACCTGCGCGGATCAACCATCGGCGGCGATTTCACGCTGACATCCAGCACAGGGAGCGAAGTAAGCTGGTCCGATTTCAAAGGCCAGTACCGGCTGGTCTATTTCGGCTTCGCCTATTGTCCCGATGTGTGTCCGACCGATGTTGCGCGCTTTTCCCAAGGGCTTGGCGAGTTCGAAAAGAAGCACCCGGAGCTTGGCGCCAAAGTCCAACCGATCTTCATCACCATCGACCCCGAGCGTGATGATCAGCCGACAGTCGCCAGCTTCATCGGCAATTTCCACCCGCGGCTGCTCGGTCTGACCGGCTCACCCGAAGCCATCGCGGAAACGGCCAAGAAGTTCTCTGTCACCGCTGCCAAAGGCGAAGTGAACGAGAGTGGCAGCTACGATATCGAGCACACTGCGTTCACCTATCTGTTTGATCCTGAGGGCAAACCGCTGGGCATAATTCCGACCGACAAGGGGCCGGAGGGCGTGACAGCCGAACTTGAACAATGGGTGCGCTAAGAGACAAATTCTGGGAGCTTCCGCTTGGTGATCTCACGCGCGCCGAGTGGGAAGCATTGTGCGACGGCTGCGGAAAATGCTGCCTGCACAAAATCGAGGACGAGAATACCGGCACCATCGAAGGGACCAACGTTGCGTGCAAGCTGCTCGATACCGATACGGCGCAATGCATAGATTACCGCAATCGCCGCACCTATGTGCCAGATTGTATGCGGCTGACTCTGAAAATTGTGAAAGACGTCACATGGCTGCCGGCGAGTTGCGCATACAGACTCCGCGCGGATGGAAAACCGCTGAAAGACTGGCACTATCTGATCTCGGGTGATCGCGAGTCAGTGAAGCAGGCAGGTGTATCCGTTGCTGGGCGCGTGATCAGCGAAGTCGACGCCGGGCCGCTCGACCATCATCTGGTGGAATGGGACGCGGACGAGACCGATTGGGACGGCGACAGCGAATGATGGACTGGCTGCGCCCCAATCAGCAGACGCGCTCCGAGAAGCGCTGCATTGAGGTTGCTGGCCGCACGCTGCCAGTCACGATCAAGCGCCACCGCACGGCCAAGCGCCTGATCATGCGCCTAGCGCCCGATGGCAGCGAGTTGCGCGTCACTATGCCGCGTTGGGGGCAGTCGATTGACGCGCTGGAATTTGCCGAATCGCGCCGGGCATGGATCGCTGCGCAATTGGACAAGGTCGAGGAAGCGAGCCCACCGCAATCGGGTGGTCACATCGACTTTATTGGCGAGCCGGTCACGATTGCATGGGATGCGCAGGCTCCGCGCAAGCCGCGACTGGTTGAAACCACTCTGCATATTGGCGGACCGCAAGACAGCCTGCACAGCCGGATCGAGCGCTGGCTGCGGAGCGAGGCGCTAACCATCATGGACCGCGACTTGGCGGAATATTGCGAACGCGCAGGTGTTACCAAGCCCGATATCAAGCTGTCACGCGCGCAGCGCCGCTGGGGCAGCTGCTCTAGCAGCGGCGTGGTCCGGATTAACTGGCGGCTGATCATGGCACCGGCCGATGTGCGGCGATCGGTCGTCGCACATGAAGTCGCGCATTTGCTGCATTTCGACCATGGCCCGGCCTTTCACGCCGCACTGGACCGGATATTCGAAGGCGATATTGGCCACGCCAATGCATGGCTGAAAGTCAAAGGCCGCGCGCTTTACGCACCTTTCGGATAAGCGCCTGACCGGGCGAATATCTCTGGGGGTCTGGCGAAAATGCGGATCAGGCTCTATCTTGGCTTGATGAGTTTGATTCAACGTCTCAATCCCGCGGGGGGCATTGCCGATTTCTGGCAGGAATTCAGAAAGCCGACGCCCTATCGCTGGCCGATCTTGGCTGTGTCCGTTTCGATGACCGCAGGTCTGATGTTCCTGATCATTCGCGAGGATGTGGTCGGCCCGCCGGTGCCGCCCGATGTGACCTATATTACCAGCTTTGCAGCGGATCGGACCGATGAGGAAATCATCGCCACCAATCTGATTTATCAGGCGCATAAGGAAAAGCGCGATGCAATGATCGCCGCGCGGGAAGAGCGGAAGAAAGAAATCTACCGCGCCCTCGCCCGGGCGAGCGGGATGAACCCGCGCGAAATCGAGAAGAAAGCCGCCGAACAAATGGCGCGTGAAGATGCCGAAGCGGCTCGGCTGCGGGCAGTCGCGCTTGGCCAGATAGAGGCCGATGAAGCCGCTGCCGCAGACACACCCGGCGAAACTGCGCCTTCTGGCGGAACGGCAGAGCAAAATCCTGCACAGTGATTCCGATTGGCTGGCGGCGGCGGCGCGGCTCGGCCTGCGCGGCAGACCGCTCAGCAGGCCCAACCCTTCGGTCGGCGCGATTATCGTAAAGCACGGCAAAGTTGTCGGGCGCGGCCACACGCGTGCGGGCGGCAGACCCCACGCAGAAAAGATCGCGCTGGATGACGCTGGCGAAGACGCCAAAGGCGCGGCTCTCTACACGTCGCTTGAGCCATGCAATCACGAATCCGAGCGCGGGCCAGCCTGCAGTGATATCATCGCCCGGTCGGGTATCAGCCGGATGGTGTTCGCGGTAACCGATCCCGACCCGCGCACAGCTGGCAGCGGTGCGGAGAAGCTGCGCCGTGCGGGTATTAAAGTGTCGCAAATTGATTGCGCGCAAGCCAGCGCAAGCCTTGCTGGATATCTCACGCAAAAGGCCAGGGGCCGCCCGCATGTCACGCTGAAACTGGCGACCTCGCTGGACGGGTTCGTTGCGCTGCCATCGGGCGAAAGCCAATGGATCACCGGCGATCAAGCCCGTGCGCATGTTCATTCGCGCCGCGCACAGGCCGATGCTATTCTGGTTGGCGGCGGGACATGGCGCGCCGACAAGCCGCGCCTCGATGTGCGGCTCGCGGGTTTGGAAGAACGCAGTCCGCAGCGCATTCTCTTGACTCGCGGTATCGCACCGGACGGCGTGAAAATCATCAACCGGCCGGAGCAGATCGCGGCCTTGGATGATGTGCTCTATCTCTATGTCGAAGGCGGCGGGCAAACCGCGGCATCCTTCCTCAGCGCCGATCTGGTGGACCGGATCGAACTGTACCGCGCGCCGATAATCATGGGCGCAGGGCAATCATCTGTCGCCGATATAGGGCTAGAGAAGCTGTCCGCTGCGCATGGCCGCTGGCAGCTGGCCGAGCAGCGCATGCTTGGCAGCGACACCTACGAGGTTTATGAGCGAGTGCAGCCCAACCAAGGCACCACAACTGGCAACGGAGAGTAAATGTTCACCGGTATCATCACCGCCATCGGCACCATTTCCAAGATTGAATCGCGCGGCGATCTGCGCGCGGTCATCGCGTGTCCGTTCGATCCCGAGACCATTGCCATCGGCGCGTCGATTGCCTGTTCTGGTGTCTGCCTGACCGTCGTCGAAAAGGGTGGCCAATCGGGCGACGCATGGTTCGCCGTCGATGTCTCTGCGGAGACAGTGTCGTGCACCGTTCCCGGAATGTGGGAGCAAGGCCGCGCACTCAATCTGGAACCTGCGCTGAAAGTGGGCGACGAACTGGGCGGCCATATTGTGACCGGCCATGTCGACAGCGTTGGCGAAGTCATGCTGTCGCGCCAGGAAGGCGGGTCGCAGCGGCTCGCCATCCGCACCCGCGCCGATATGTCTCCCTTCGTCGCCGCCAAAGGCTCGATCACTGTCGACGGGGTCTCACTGACCGTAAACGACGTCCGCGACCGCCCCGACGGCACTTGTGATTTCGCTCTCAACATTATCCCGCACACCGCCGAGATGACGACGCTCGGCACACTATCCGAAGGCGACAGCGTCAATCTGGAGATCGACGTGCTAGCGCGCTATTTGAAGCGGATGGAGAGTGTGCGGAGGTAATGGACGGGTCGCAATCATCCTGATTACGACTGCCCTATTGACCGAAACTATCCAACATCCGGCAGCTGGTGTAACTGCGCCCGGTCGCACCTTGTGGTGCAACATTGGTGCACTTGATCGAAGTCCCCCAGCGCTCCGCCATGCGATTGGCCATTGTGGCAAGCTCTTGTCGGCGTTCTCTCTCGACCCGGTCCGCCCATAGCTTCGCTTCACGGTCGTTATAGCGTTGCACCCTTAGTCGGCGCTGATATTCGGCCATGACTTTACGAGAGGCCGGGGGATTATATTGCCAGTACTGCTTGTTGACCATGGCCAGCAATGCGGCATCGCTTAGCGAACGCATCCCCTGGTCCGGAACTGCGTTGATCAGTTCGCCCAGAAACTCCATTTCCGGGACCGGATCACCCATCAGCCGTTTGCCCGAAGGGTGCCGCCCGGTGATATAGTCCACGATCAGGCGTGCATCGCGATTTTGACGGTAATGATCGCGGAGATAGGCGACGGTAATCTCCTGCCCCTGTGTTGCCTCGGATGATCCAACCTGCGTCGAAGCTTGCGCTGGAGGCTGCTCCGCCGCGCTTCTTCCGGTCTCTGACAATCGGATCCGCTTGTAATCATCCACACACTGATCGGCATGCCTCCAAGCGAAAGTTACGAAGCTTTCCGGCTGATCATCAGGCTCTGCTTCAGGCACGTATCCGTGATCGGCGGCAAGATCTTCGTTCACGTTAAAAACGACAGAGCCTTCCTTCACACGGCCCGTTTTGATAACTGCATCAAAGCCGCCAAATGCCTCGTCTTCGCTGATCGCGAGTTTGTTTCCGAACTCCGTCGCATAGGCCATCGCGATAGCGCAGGTGTAATGAAACGCGGCAAGCTGCCGCATTTGATTGTCATTGAGCTCCTGGGCATGTGCGCCGGTGGTGACCATCGCGGCTGCACTTGCAGCGCAGAAAATAGACCGTGTCACGACACTCTCCGAACAGTATCAATCATAATTGCTTGTCGCAATCGCGCGCACGATCAGCAATCCTGCGCATCGCGTCACGGGCCCCCAGATTACGCAGGCGGCGCTCCCACTTTGCGCGGGCCAGTTCGTCATACTCGCGCGTGCTCAATCCTGTTTTTTCAGCAACAGTCGCTTTCGCTTGCGACCATATGGCGCTCGAATTGCGCAACTTAACGCCATTCCCTTCCGCAATGCGCACGACATATGCACATTCACAGATAAGGCGCAGTGCATCTTCCGCTTCACTATTCGACGCTGCGGCAGTGGTGGGGGCACCAAGGATGGCGGTCATGGCAATTGCGGCAAAAAGCGCTTTCATAAGTCGCCTCCTTAAGAGTTTTAGGCAGTTTTCAAGAACTTCGCTGGCGTACCACCTTACTTCTCCATCCACCTTGTAAGATCACGACAACGTCTGTTTCCGGTTACGGCGTATCGTCATCCACGATCATAACTTCTCTGGGAAATAGAGCATTCCCAAACCAAACTTTCCTACTGTGCAAAAATCTGCCTTATCCTTCCGGATGACGCCCGATTTTCAAACACCCGCCGATACACTCCGCCCACCTCCAATCCGCGTCCCGCCTTTCCACGCCGTGCCCGGTCGCGCCCGCGCTGACGGGTGGACGCCTTTGCGGCAGGCGGAGTTTATTGGCGAGTTGGCAGAAACCGGCTCGGTTGCCGAGGCAGCACGGCGGTTGGGGATGGCGCGCGAGACGGCCTATCGCCTGCGCCGCCGCAAGTGGTCGGCCGGTTTCTGCGCCGCTTGGGATGCGGCATTGGGGCGGAAGCTTACCATTCCGGACAAGCGCACACGGCCTTCGCGAAAGGTCACACTCGACGAGCTTCGCTGGCGTGTCGAAAGCGGGCTATGGTGCGTGATCCTGCGGCGGGGACGTTACCGCGGAGTGCGCCGGAAAGTCGATGAAACCGCGCTTCTCACGCTATGCGGACGGCTGGGCATAGCACCTTCACGGATCGATTTTTACGGCAAAGCAGCGCGATGAGCGGAATTACAAAAACTGCCGTATGTGTTCCGCCGGAAGCCTATTCAGCCGTTCATATTTGCCAGCGGCCCATTCGCGAAACTCTCGCGCGTAATTGCATAGATCACGTGCACAGCCGGGCCGTCAGGCAGTTGCGCCACGTAGGTTTCATCGGTCAGCGCCCCACCGATTTTTTCCATCGCTTTACGCGAACGGTGATTGCTCTCCCCGACACGGAAATTGACGCGGGCGACGTATCGGAACGCGTGTTCCAGCATCAGCCGTTTCAACTCTGCATTGATCCCGCTGCCCCAATGGTCAGGCGCGATGAAAGTCCAGCCGATTTCGACCGATCCGCCATCATCCGGCGCATAGTCCTGATAGCGGGAGGAACCGATGATCTGGTCGCTATTCCTGTCGACTATCGCAAGCGCCCCGCCTTTGGCCAAGGCGTCGTCAAAGAACTCGCGGAATACCGGTTCTTGCCACCGGTCATGCATCGGGTGCTGTTCCCACACCCGCTTGTCGGAGGCGACCGCGAACAGCGCGTCCCAATCATCCCGCACCAACGGCCGGAGCAGCAACCGCTCCCCTTCAAGGTTTGGTTGACGGTCCATGCTTTCGATCCCTTAACTGGTCACGGCTTCGAGAGCGCCGATGAACTTGTCGATATTGCCTTTGTGCAATCCAGCAATGTTGATCCGGCCCGAACCCGCCATGTAAATCGCGTGGTCATCGCGAAGCTGCTGGATCTGGTCCTTGCTCAGCGGCAGCACCGAGAACAGCCCGTTCTGCTGGCCCAAAGGACGCAGATCGAGAGTGCCGACATCGCCGGCAGCGGCCAAACGGTCACGCACTCGCCGCATACGCTCGCGCATCGTTTCCAGTTCATCGAGCCACGCCTTGGTCATATCCGAATCGCGCAAAATCACCCGTACAGCTGCCGCACCGTGATCGGGCGGCATCGACCAACTGGCCCGCGCCAGAAAATTGAGATTGGACAGGATCGGTGCCAGTCCGTCGCCATTCTTCGCCATCACATAGAGCGCACCCACGCGGTCGCGGTACATGCCGAAATTCTTGTCGCAGCTATAGCAAACCAGCGCTTCCGGAACCGCGCCCAATATTTTGCGAATGCCATAGGCATCCTCTTCCAGACCATGGCCGAGACCCTGATAAGCGATGTCGAGGATCGGCAGAGCGGCACTGCTTGCAAACGCGTCTGCGATCTGGTCCCATTGCTCGTTGGAATAGTCGATCCCGGTCGGATTGTGACAGCAGCCATGCAGCAGCACCGCGTCGCCGTCCTGCGCATCGCGGATCACTTGCAGTACGGTATCGATATTGGCGGTACCATCGGCATTGGCATGATCGAACGGTTTGAAGTCGATCACCACATCGGACAGGATCTGCGCGTGGTTGGGCCAGCTTGGCGTGCCCATATGAATTGCAGTCACGCCGGCCTGCTTGGCCACCGCAACCGCCAGCCGCACCGCGCCGGTTCCGCCGGGAGTTTGCATTCCTTCGATACGTCCACCCATCGTGGCGTCGCTACCGAAAATATAGGGCATCAGTGCGCGGACAAAGCCGGTATCGCCTTCAGGGCCAAGATAGCTTTTGCTGTCCTGCTCGGCGACCAGCTTCGCCTCTGCCGATTTAATCGCGGCGAAGACGGGCGTATCGCCCTCATTCGTGCGGTAGACGCCGACACCAAGGTCGATCTTGTCCGCACGGTCATCGGCAGCATAGAGTTTGATCAGCGCCAGCAGCGCATCGGGCGATTGGGGTTGGAGACGGTCAAGCATGATCCGCCCCCAATGCCGAGGGACGGCGATACTCGCAACCACTATATGCGCCTTTCCGGCGCCAAAGTGGGCTTGATTGTTTTATGCGAGCTGCAGGGTTCGCCTACGGACAGCTATTCACAGCCGCGCCTAGAACGGCAACCAGCGGTGCTTTTTGGAGAAGCGCATATAGCCCGCATTTACCCCGAGCCGCAGTCCCGCGCCGACCCGAATCGGGATCAGCACCGTATCGCCACGCCGCATATAACTGGCATGCATGCCGCCGACCAAATAGGCCTGCCCCTCGCCCGCTGGGAAGCGTTTGAACAGCTCTTCGGTGTCGTACAGATTATAGACCAGCACAAAGGTGTTGCCCGCATTGGCACCCGCATCGAAACCGATCGAAGGGCCGGTCCAATACACTTCGCGCTCGCCTTCCACCTTGTGGTACATCGTGCCCGAACCATAGCGCGCGCCGACCACAAAAGCCCCGCTCGCTTCGCGGCCAACAATATAGGCGCTTGGCTCGCCTTGCTCTTTGAGCAAATCCTGAATCATTCGCGCAACGCCTTCGGCGCCTTTGCCGAACACGCCTTCTGCCGCGCCAATCAGATCGTCTTCCTTATAGGTGTTTCCTTGCGCGGCCGCGACCGACGGATTCGAGGACGCCTGAGAGGCTGCTTCGGACGGGTTGCTCGAGGTGACAACCGGATCAGCCCATTCGGGTGCGACTTGCACGTCCTCGCCGCCCATGGCCATCTGTTCACCGAACGAAGGGCCCGGGGCGTCAGCGCCGGCATCGGCTTCGGTTCGGGTGGCAGTATTAACCGCACCGTCAACCCGCTCGTCGGCGTAGATCGGCCCGTCACCGGGCTGTTCGACCAGATCGCCGTCGATCGGACCAATCGCCTCATTGGGATCGACGCTCTCGATTTGCTGGGCCGCCACCGGCGCGGCGACGAGGGCGGCTACACCCAGCGCTGCCCCAAATGTTGCGATACAGGCACTGCGAATATGCGAACGGGCGATTGAAACGATGCTCATGCTACCTCCTGGAGACCGCCACTGCGAAAATAATTCGAGGCGGCGGTCCAATAGAGCCTCAGAAGAATCCTTTGCGGCTGAAGCAGCAATGAACCGGCGACGAATCGAATCGAAATTGCGGCGAAGCGAGTCTTTTGCGCGGGAAACCCCCGCTGAAAGAGCAATTTGCGCTGATTGGACAACTCTACTTGCCGCGCTACCATACCCTCGTTATAGCGCGCCACCGCAGTTAGCTGCGTTCCGGAGACGTGGGTGAGTGGCTGAAACCAGTTCCCTGCTAAGGAACCATAGGAGTAATCCTATCGAGGGTTCGAATCCCTCCGTCTCCGCCATTAAGCACTTGCTAACCGTATCGCGTTAGGCCGCGTGCATGACCGCTAGCAATACTCAAGGCCAAGCAGCTAGCCCGCGGCGCAATACCAGCCGATTGCTCACATGCCTGCCGGGTAAGCTGACGACTATGTACGGCAGTGAAGACATCTTGCTCTTCGACTTGTCGCTGACCGGCGCGAAAATCGGATTGAACGAGAAACGCAAAGTCGAAGAGACATTGCGCATTGGGCTAGACGCAGTGCTTACTTGGGAAGGCCATGAGACATTCGGGCAGTTGATGTGGACCGCCAAAGATTCGGTTGGCATCCAATTCGAAGAGAGTATTGGTACGAAAGCTTTGATGGCGACACGCGCACAGCATGATGCGATGGTCGCAAATGGCGGCCTCGAAACTTACAGCGAGCATCTGAGCCAAGACGCAGCAAAAGGCTGGGTCAATGGCGGCCTACGCATCTAAGCCTAATAGGCACTTTCGTTACGGCTAGGCTGGCTTTGCTAGGTATCACAAGGCTTGGCCTCATCATTCGACACGACTAAAGCCAGCGCATGGACCGCGCGCAAATCGTTCACGACAATTTCCTCCGCCGGGTTGCGGAAAATGACCTGCCAGCTGGCACCGCTCCTGCAGGCTCGCTGAGCGATACACAGGCGGTCTCGATCTACTACTCGGGCTGCCTGACGCGAGCGCTCGATCGAACCAGCCGTGTCATGCAAAGCAAAGGGCAAGGTTTCTACACGATCGGCTCATCAGGGCATGAGGGGATGGCTGCTGTAGCTGCAGCTTTGAGGCCCACCGATATGGCCTTCCTGCATTACCGAGATGCCGCATTTCAAATTCAGCGGGCCGAACAAGTATCGGCGCAAGGTTTAGGCCAAACGATCACCTGGGACATGTTGCTGAGCTTCGCTTGCTCCAGCGATGATCCGATTTCGGGCGGGCGGCACAAAGTTCTTGGCTCCAAAGCGCTAACCATTCCGCCGCAGACTTCGACGATTGCGAGCCACCTGCCCAAAGCGGTCGGTGCGGCCTACTCACTTGGCCTCGCCAAACGCCAGCCGCCCGAGCACAAACAACTCCCCGACGATGCGATTGTAATGTGCAGCTTTGGCGATGCGTCGGCCAACCATTCGACAGCGCAGGGCGCGATCAACACATCGTGCTGGACCGCCTATCAGAATGTTCCAATGCCGCTGCTGTGGGTGTGCGAGGATAACGGGATCGGTATCTCGACCAAGACACCCACGGGTTGGATTGCGGCAAGCCTGCAATCGCGTCCTGGCCTCAAATATTTCAGCTGCGACGGCACCGATATTTACGACACATTCCGAGTTACTCGGGAAGCAGCAGAATATGTCCGAACGCGGCGCAAACCTGCGGTGCTGCATATCCGCACAATCCGGCTGTATGGTCATGCGGGCGCTGACGTTCCAACCACTTATATGACGAAATCCGAGGTCGAGGCTGAGGAAGCGAATGATCCGCTTCTTCACTCGGTGCGGCTATTGGGTGAGGCAAGAGCTTTGGGGCACGATGCAGCGCTATCAATCTACAATCAGACCGCCGAGCGGGTGGAACGGATAGCAGCGGAAGCTGTCACTCGACCTCGCCTCGAAACTGCCGAGCAAGTGATGGCGAGCATTATTCCGCCAAAGCGCGAGTGCGCGCCTTCGAACGGTCCCTCGCCCGAAGATCGCGCTGCGGCCTTTGGCGGGGATGTAAAACAAATGGGCCAGCCACAAATCATGTCGCGCCTGATCAATTGGGCACTGACCGATCTGATGCTTGCGCACCCTGAAATCGCGATGATGGGTGAGGACATCGGCCGCAAAGGCGGGGTATATGGTGTAACGCAGAAGCTCTCGGCTCGGTTCGGCAGAGCCCGGGTGATCGACACTTTGCTGGACGAGCAATCGATCCTCGGACTTGGTCTGGGCATGGCGCAAAACGGCTTTCTGCCAATCCCGGAAATCCAGTTCCTCGCCTACTACCACAATGCGGAGGACCAAATCCGCGGCGAAGGTGCGACATTGCCGTTCTTCTCCAATGGGCAATTCACCAACCCCATGGTGCTGCGGATCGCCGGGCTTGGATACCAGAAAGGCTTTGGCGGCCACTTCCATAATGACAACAGCTTCGCCGCTATCCGCGATGTTCCAGGCGTGATCTTGGCGTGCCCTTCCAACGGAGCCGATGCAGCGCGGATGATGCGCGAGTCCGTGCGATTGGCCCGCGAAGAACAGCGGCTCGTGATCTTCCTCGAGCCGATTGCGCTCTATCCGATGCGCGATTTGCATGAAGCGGGCGATGGCGGCTGGATGCGTACCTATCCCGATCCGTCGGAGCGGCTGCCATTCGGGCAAGTCACCACGCATGGAGACGGCAAAGATGTCGCGATCGTAACTTTCGGCAATGGCACCTACCTATCGATGCAGGCGCAGAAGCGTTTGGCCGATGAAGGTATGAACGCCCGGGTGATCGACCTGAACTGGTTATCGCCGCTGCCCGAAGAATCGCTTTTGGCTGCGGCAAAGGGCTGCAAGAATGTGCTGATCGTCGATGAAACACGGCGGACCGGCGGGTTGGCCGAAGCGTTGATGGCGCTGTTCACCGAGAAATCCGATGCCCATCATGCGCGGTTGGTGGCGGAGGACAGCTTTATCCCGACAGGTCCTGCCTACGCAGCAACGATGCCGTCGGCCGATGACATTGTGGAAGCCGCACGCGCCTTGGCTGGAGGCAGGTTGTGAGCACTACCAAGAAGACTGCAGTCGTCATCTGCCCCGGTCGCGGGACTTATAACAAGGCCGAACTGGGATATCTGCGGAAGCACTTCCCTGACCAGCAGCTGCTTAACAAATTCGATGCTCAGCGCAGCGCACGCGATCAGGAAACGCTTTCGGCATTGGACGGTGCGGACCGCTTCAGCCTCGCCAAACATTCGCGCGGGGACAATGCCTCGGGCCTGATTTTTGCCGCCACTTTGGGCGATTTCATGAGTATTGACCGCGCGGCCATTGATGTGATCGCGGTGACGGGCAATTCGATGGGTTGGTATTCCGCCCTCGCCTGTGCTGGCGCTACGTCGCCCGAGGATGGCTTCAAAGTCGCCAACACCATGGGCACTTTGATGCAAGAGGCCCTAATCGGCGGGCAGCTTGTCTATCCGTTCCTTGGCGATGATTGGGTGCCCACTCTGGCTAAGCGCGATGAACTGCTGAGCATTGCCGAAGAGATTGATGCGCGCGCGGATCATACTCTGTCACCTTCCATCCACTTGGGCGGAATGCTGGTGCTCGCGGGCAACGAAGCTGGTTTGAAAGCCTTTGAGAGTACAGTCGAGCCTATCGACGGACGCTTCCCGATGCGGCTTGGCAATCATGCTGCCTTTCACACGCCTCTGCAGCAGCCTGTAGCCGAGAAGGGGCGCGACCTGCTTACGGCCAATCTGTTCGGGCAACCCGACATTCCCATGGTGGACGGGCGCGGTGCAATCTGGTGGCCGCATGCCAGCGACACACAGGCATTATGGGACTACACACTCGGCTATCAGGTGATCGAAACCTACGACTTCACCCGCGCCATTGAAGTCTCAGCACGCGAATTTGCGCCCGATCTGTTTATCATCACAGGCCCGGGAACCACGCTGGGTGGAGCGGTGGCGCAATCGCTGATCCTCGCCGATTGGAAAGGCATGGACAGCAAGGACGTCTTTAAGGCTCAGCAAGCGGAAAACGCGCTTCTGGTTTCAATGGGAATGGACAAACAGCGTTGTTCGGTAACTTAGAAGCCGAAGCGGACGCCGCCCCATATGGTCCGCGGAACGCCAAGATCCAACGCACCATTGGAATTGCGCGTCACGATCGTTTCGTCGAACAGGTTTTCGCCGCGCAGGACGAGCGAGAATTTTCCGGTAATCGGGATTTGCGCAAATGCGTTGAGCGTCGTCGCAGCGGGCAACAGATCGGTCTCTTGATCGCTTTCGAACTGAGCGCCGACATGGCGGAGTGTCGTTGAGAGCAACCAACCATTTGCGGGCTTCCATGCTACCGTGGCGCTCGCGGCAAATTCCGGCGTTTGCGGCGGGCGGTTGCCATCCAGCGCAATGGATGCGCCACTGCCGTCCACTGTCGCATCGGTATAGGCCAGCGTTCCATTGAAGCTGATCTGACCGCGCGTGACGGACGCACCCGCCTCGATGCCCCGCGCGTCGATAGCAGGCAGGTTCTGGCGTTGCCGCAAGGTTGGCGTTAGCGTGACATTGGCGATGGCGTTTTCGACGCGGTTATCGAAGGCTGTAATGTTGAACTCGACACCATCTGCTGGAATGAAATCCACCCCTGCCTCGAAGCCCTCAAGCTGCTCATTTTCGAGCGCCGCATTCGCCTGCGTGACGACCGGGAATACCACGAAGGGCCGATACAGTTCATTGAGCGTCGGTAGCCGCAATCCGCGATAGGCCGCTGCGCGCAAACGCACTGCGTCACCCGCTTGATAGGATGCGCCTGCGCGATAGGAAAATGACCAATCCGCGCGGTCCGGCGCGATAGTTTCGGATACCAGAGCGTTGCTGGCATCCTCCGCACGGAAGAAGCCGTTTTCGATTACGGTCCGGTCTGCACGGATACCGCCGGTCAGGACAAGATCGCCAATCGACCAGTCATCCTCGATAAAAATACCGAAGTCGCTGTTGCGCCCGCCAGCGCGGCGGCGTTCGCGCAAATTGCCAGTGAAAGCGCTATAGGCCTCCTCCTGCAATTCGCCCGAGGACCGGCGGTAATCGACCCCAACGCGTAGCACGTGATCTGCACCCACAGGTGGCCTGACTTCCAGCTTACCGCCAAGTCCGGTCGAAGGCGTATTGCGCTGATCGAGAACGCGCACAAACCGCGTCGAAGAAATCACCACGTTGGAGAAATTGCGGGCTTGCAGATAGGCGACTGCATCAAACTGCCAATCGCCCCGCCCGACCAAGCGGATGCTGGCATCGGCTCCCTCACTCGAACTGTCCGCGCCATCGAAACGCAAGGTACGCTCGTCATTGAACACCAAAGCGCGCGCTTGCAGCTCGATATCATCAGAGACCGGCGCAACACCGCGCACTCCAAAAGACCAGCTATCGAAAGCAGCGCGCGCAGTGGCGGGAACTCGCTGGTTATCCGGCGTGGTGAAGAACCCCTGCCCGCGATCCCAACGGCCGCTGACCACTGCAAAGCCGGCACCGAGGTTTTGCGCGATGCTTCCGCTGGCCTCAGTTTCACCGCGATCATTTACCAAGACCGAGCCGCTTACCGGCCCAAGCGTATCCGCATCAGCGCTGTTGAGCTCGATTGTGCCTGCCAACGCCCCCGATCCAAATGGCCCTGCCCCGCCGCCACGTGTGACACGAATGCTATCCAGTCGCTCCGGCGTAATCGCACTGAGAGGGATGTAGCCAAAAAACGGATCAGCCATCGGCACACCATCGAGCAACACCAGCGCGCGGCTTGTCGCATTGCCGCCAAGGGCGCGTAAGGTAACACCCTGCGCGCTCGGGTTGGAGCTACGACTATCCGCCCTTCGGAATTGCTGGAAACCTGCAACAGATGACAGCACATCTTCGATCCGCCCGGAGCCGGACGTGACGATCAAATCGCGCTCCAATGTGACCGAGGAATAGGCCGGTGTGGCAGGCGAATCCTCTAGACCCTTTCCTGTCACAACGATGACATCATCGCCTGTCTCATCGGTCGTGCCGTCTTGTGCGAAGACTGATGTAGCGAACAGCAATGGAAGCAAATAGGCGGCAAGTTTGGGAGAGAAACGCATGCTGGCGCCCTATCGCCACTTTACGCTTACGTCAGTATTTAATTGCAACCAGACTCGCATTTGCGGTCCAGTTGTGCTTACAACACTGTCAGTAGGAGAGAGAACAATGCTGGCCACCCCACCAGATTTTGATGTTTTGATTGTCGGCGCCGGAATTTCCGGAATTGGCATGGCAGCGCATCTTGAAATGGAGTGCCCGGGGCGCTCCTACGCCATTGTCGAGCGGCGTGAGAATCTCGGTGGGACATGGGATTTGTTCCGTTATCCAGGCATTCGTTCGGACTCCGACATGCACACGCTGGGCTTTGTGTTCGAGCCATGGAAGCACGAGAAAACTATCGCCGATGGTCCCTCCATTCTGGAATATCTCAACACGATTGTGGATGAGCGCGATATCCGCAAGCACATCCGCTATAACCATAAGATCATTGCTGCCGATTGGCGCAGCGACGAAGCGCGCTGGCATGTGACGGCAGAGCTAGCAGACGGCTCGCGAACACTGCTGACGGCTAACTTCCTGTATCTCGGCTCGGGCTATTACGACTATGACGAGGCCCATGATCCCGGCTTTGAACTTGGCGATTTCAAAGGTCAGGTTGTGCACCCGCAATTCTGGCCCGAAGATCTTGATTATGCCGGAAAGAAAGTCGTCGTGATCGGTTCAGGCGCAACCGCTGTGACAATCGTTCCATCTATGGCGGATAAGGCCGAGCATGTGACGATGCTGCAGCGCACACCGACATGGATGTTCTCACGCCCGGCCAAAGACCGGCTGGCCAATTTCCTGCGCAAAGTTCTGCCCGAAGAAACCGCCTATAAAATCACCCGCTGGAAGAATGTGAAGCTGCAAGACTTCGCGTTCAAACAGGCTCGCAAGAAGCCCGAGCGTGTGAAAAAAATGCTTAAGAAAGCTATTGTGAAAGCGCTGGGCAAAGATAATTACGACGAGCCGACTTTCACCCCGCCCTATGATCCATGGGACCAGCGCCTGTGCCTTGTGCCTGACGCCGATCTGTTCGAGGCGATGAAGGCGGATAAAGCGAGCATCGTTACTGCGAAGATCTCAAAATTCGTCGAGAACGGGATAGAGTTGGACAATGGTGTTATTCTGGAAGCCGATATCATTATCACCGCGACCGGCCTGAAACTGGCAGTCGGGGGCAAAATCGCTGTCAGCCAAGACGGCGTGCCGGTCGATTTTGCGGAGCGGTTTTATTACAAAGGCTGCATGTTCTCCAACCTGCCCAATCTGGCGGTTGTGTTCGGCTATCTCAACGCCAGCTGGACATTGCGGGCCGACGTCAATTCGGACTATATCTGCCGTGTACTCAACACGATGCAGGCCAAAGGCAGCGATGTGGCTATGCCGGTTCTTCCAGACGATCATGGGTTGGAGGAGGACGATATTTTCGACTTCTCCAGCGGATATATCCAGCGCAGCAAGCATATCATGCCGAAGAACGCCGTCGCCTATCCGTGGCGGCTCAATCAGGAATATGTCACGGACCGCAAGGTCATGAAGGACGGCCCGGTTGAAGACGGCATCCTGTCCTTGCGCAAAGCAGGCGCAAATGCCGTCAATGCGGACGAACAATTGGAAGCGGCCGAGTAGCTCTTCCCTCTGCTTAGGCTCTTCACCTAGGGCAATGGATGCCCTACGCCGCGAGCATGACTGACAAGATTTACACTGCCGGACTGGTCGTGATCGGGGATGAAATTCTCTCCGGCCGGACGCATGACAAAAACATCGCGCAGGTCGCGAGCTGGCTGCAGGTGCAAGGCATCCGGCTGGACGAGGTCCGCGTGGTGCCTGACGTGCAGGAGCGGATTGTCGAGGCGGTCAACATTCTGCGCGCGCAGAATGATTACCTCTTCACCACCGGCGGCATTGGTCCCACACATGATGATATCACTGTCGATGCGGTGGCGGAAGCGCTGGGTGTCGAGGTCATCATCCATCCTGACGCCCGGGCGATCCTAGAAAAGTACTACTCCGACAAAGGCGGGCTCAATGAAGGCCGTTTGCGCATGGCGCGTGCTCCCGAGGGCGCAGAGCTTATTCCCAACCGCAAATCCGGCGCACCGGGTATCAAGATCGGCAATGTCCACCTGATGGCCGGCGTCCCGCATATCACTGCCGGAATGCTGGATGCTCTGACTGGAACGCTGGAGGGCGGCGCGCATTTGCTGTCCGAAACAGTCGGCGGATTTATTCCCGAAAGCGAGGTCTCTAGCCTGCTCCGTGAAGTCGAGAAAGCGCATGAAAACTGCCAGATCGGCAGCTACCCTTTCTTCCGCGAAGGCAAGGTTGGATCGAACTTCGTGATCCGCTCCACCGACGCTGATGCGTTGCAAAGCTGCATGCATGTGCTGTGCGAGGGCCTGGGCGAGCTGGGCTTCGATTTCACGCCCGGCGGAATCTGACGCTGCGGCCCCAAAAAAGACAGCAAACGCAACCTTAACCTGTCCCCGCTATGCCTGCGCGCATGACGGCGGTTTATATCACCATCGACACCGAATATTCTGCAGGCTTCGCCAAAGCAGAAGGCACTGGGCTGCGTTCAGAGAATTTCGCGCGCTCGATTGCCTGCGCAACGCAGGACGGGAATGTCGGCGTCGAATACCAGATGGATGTATTAGACCGGAATAGCCTGAAAGGCGTGTTCTTTGTCGATCCGATGCCCGCGCTGGTCTGGGGCGTCGAAGCCATTACCGATATCGTTGAGCCAATCATAACCCGCGGCCACGATGTGCAGTTGCACGTCCATACGGAGTGGCTTGAACTGGCTGGGGACGAGAACCCGTTGGGTGACCGTACCAGCACCAACATCAAGGATTTCACTCTCGAAGAGCAGGTGCAAATTCTTGACTACGCCAAATCCACGCTGATGGCCGCAGGAGCCCCTGCCCCAATTGCATTCCGGTCAGGCAATTACGGCTCCAACGACGATACGTTGCGGGCGCTCAAGCAGATCGGGATCGGATACGAGACCAGCCATTGTCCGGGCATCGCCGACGGATATTGCGATATCTCGCTTACCTCAGAGGATCGTTTGCCGCAAATGCACGAGGGCCTTGTCGAAGTGCCGGTAGGCTGTATCGACAGCTTCGGCGGAACGTTACGACATGCACAGATCACTGCGCTCTCGGCCTGGGAAATGCTGGCTGCGCTTCGCCATGCCCGCGCACAGAACATTCCGAGTTTTACCATCGTATCGCATAGTTTCGAACTGCTCAGCCGCGATCGAAGCAAGATCAACCGGATCGTCAAAAACCGCTTCGACAGTTTCTGCGCTGGCCTTGCGAAAATAGAGGGTGTGACCTCGGCAACTTACGCCGGCAATCCGCCTATTCCGATTCATGGCAATCTTGCCGCCAAACCCCTACCCCTCAGCCAAGTCCGCTCGGGTCTGCGGATCGCCGAACAAGCCCTTTCCAATACGCTCTACGGGAGCGGATGATGAGCGACATGACACCTATCAAGTTTGTTGTCGGATCAAAGGTACTGTTTTCCGTGCCCAAAGCGCTCGAGAACGTGTCGATGACACTGCCCGAGGTGATCGAGGGCAAAAGCCCATCGCTGCCCAAATTATCCGACCATCAGGATGGCTACCGCATTCTGTCGGCGCCCGCTGATGCATTGCCGCAGATGCTGCGCGACAATCCCGAAATGGTTGCAGGCGGCATCCAGACCTATCGCCGCCACTACATCGACATGAACGGCAGCTTTGACGATTACATGGGCCGGTTCTCTTCGAAGACGCGCTCCACCCTGCGCCGCAAGCATCGCAAACTTATCAAAGATATCGGCGGCGAGGTAGAGTTCCGCGAGTACCGCGCACCTGACGAGATGGACACGTTCCGCGATCTCGCGCTTCCTTTGTCGCGGCGCACCTATCAGGCAAAATCGCTCGACGCAGGGCTGCCCGAAAGTGACGAAGCCCATGCCGAGCGCAAGCGTCTGGCCGCCGATGACAATGTCCGCGCCTATCTGCTGTGTGCCGATGGCAGGCCGGTAAGCTATCTCTATCTACCAATTGACGGGGCAACAATCAGCTACGCCTTCCTTGGCTACGATCCCGACCACGCCCGGCTATCCCCCGGCACAGTCCTACAACTCGAAGCCCTGGATCGCCTCTTCGCCGAACAACGCTACCGCCATTTCGATTTCACCGAGGGCGACGGCGCACACAAAGCCATGTTCGGCACCGATAGCGTCGAGGCATGCTCGTTCTTCCTGCTCAAAGGCGAAGTCGCGAACCGAATGCTGCTGAAGTCAGTTGATGCGTTTGATGCGGGCATTGCGGGCGCCAAGAGCTTGGCAGAGCGCACGGGCGCACTCAGCAAAGTGCGGAGTCTGCTCAGAACCGGATAGAAGAAGGGCCGCAGGATTGCTCCCACGGCCCCTTTTTGTGTATTTTCGATCTTGGTCGCGGTAGCCAGAGCCCGACCGGGCGACGCGCTGTTAGCGCGAAAGCCTAAGGCTGCGGATGCAGCCGCCGGCGACTGAGGCCAAAAAAATTACGCGCCTTCGATCTCTGCGAGGTCGATTTTCAGACCTGGGCCCATGGTCGAGGTCAGCGAGACCTTCTTCACATATTTGCCCTTCGAGCCCGATGGCTTCGCTTTCACGATAGCCTGAGTCAGTGCTTCGAAATTGGTCTTGATGTCGCCATCTTTGAACGACATTTTGCCAATGCCGGTGTGAACAATACCATTCTTCTCGACGCGGAACTCGACCTGGCCGCCTTTGGCGTCCTTAACGGCTTGTTCCACGTTGGGAGTGACAGTGCCCAGCTTCGGGTTTGGCATCAGGCCCTTGGGTCCCAGAACTTTACCAAGGCGGCCCACAACACCCATCATGTCCGGCGTGGCAATGACGCGGTCATAATCGAGGTTACCGGCCTGCATATCTTCCATCAGGTCTTCGGCGCCAACCTTGTCGGCACCAGCGGCAGTGGCTTTGTCGGCATTGTCGCCGCGTGCGAACACAGCAACTTTGACGTCTTTACCAGTGCCCGACGGCAGAGCGACCATGCCGCGAACCATTTGGTCAGCGTGGCGCGGGTCAACGCCGAGGTTCATTGCAACTTCAATGGTCTCGTCGAACTTCGCTTTGTGCGTGCGCAATGTCGCGATAGCATCGTCGACGGTGTACAGCTTTTCGCGATCGAGTTCGGCGACAGCTTTTTGCTTTTTGCTCAGTTTAGGCATCGGTTCAGCCCTCCACTTCGAGGCCCATCGAACGCACGGAGCCTTCGATGATTTTCATGGCCTGATCGATATCATTTGCGTTGAGATCAGCCATCTTGGCTTCGGCGATTTCTTTGATCGCGCTGCGTTTGATGGTGCCGCCGACAACTTTGCCCGGCTCGCTCGAGCCTTTTTTGAGCTTGGCAGCTTTCTTGATCATATAGCTCGCTGGCGGGCTTTTGAATGTGAAGCTGAACGAGCGGTCCGCATAGACTGTGATGGTCGTCGGGATCGGAGCGTTCTTTTCAAGATCCTGTGTCGCCGCGTTAAACGCCTTACAGAATTCCATGATATTCACACCGCGCTGACCCAATGCAGGGCCGATCGGTGGTGATGGGTTTGCAGTACCTGCAGGCACTTGCAGCTTAATATAGCCGTCAATCTTCTTGGCCATGAGAGGCCTCCTTTCACACTATCTCCCTCACCCGCTCTCCTGAGCGTGTCGAAGGATCATGTTAAGCGGTCAAACAACGGATATATCCGTCTCCCGCACGAGTTCCCTTTCGGGAAGGCGCGCTGATAGCGTTTTACGGCGAGAATGCAAGCGAATTGCCGTACCAGCCAGTTACTTTGCTATTGAAATAGCGCCGATCAACTTTCATGCTAAATAACTTCAAGCCATTGAATGCGGGGGAAGCTGAGCAATGTCCGATGAAGCCCATGGACCCAAAGGCCCGAATACTTCCGGTATGCTAGGAAAATTCGGCACGATTGTTCTCGGTCTTGTCTTGCTTCTGGTCGGTATCGCAATGCTGGACCCAGATGAATTTGCGCAGTCCAAGATGTCGTTAGGCTTGGCCGCGGCTATTGCCGCATTGGGTATGGCAATAATAGCCACGGTTTTCTTACCCCATGCGATCAACGTGAATGGCGGCCAGTTCAAACCATTCGGAGTCGATGTGAAGGCCAGCGGCGGCGGGGCTGTGTTCTTTTTAGTTCTGATATTCCTTTATCTGGCCAATGATGGAAAGGTCGAAAATGCCGAAACGACAAAACCCGGCGCCGAAGAGACCGGGCAGGTCGAGCCAGCGAAGACACCAGATCCGGCTCCAACGCCATTAGCGACGGCTCAACCAACGACCGCCCCGGACTCGCTTCCCGAACCGGCGCTTGATCCAATGGAGGAACCGGCAACCGCTTCCGCCATAGCGGTACCGGGCCCCGGCTATCTCAATTGGCCGTACAACCAGCCTTTCCAGTTCGCCGAAGGTCTGGCCCGTTATCGCACATTTAGTGACTTTGCCTGCCCCGATGGTCCATCAGGATGTCCCGCAGCAGGCGGCGCCGCGCATTTCAATGACCAGATCGCCCGGGAAAGCGCGTTTGCGATGTGCGTGAACAATGGCGGCGCCCCGTTCGAATGTCAGAACAATCTGGAAGCGTTCTGATCCCAAAAGGGCCTATCGACTCAATCAATCGCGAATAAGCGCACGCAGTGTGTCGATCCGGTCTGCCTCATGCGCGGGCTTGTCCCAGCGTATGCGGTGGATGCGCGGGAAGCGCATAGCCAATTTTGACTTATGTCTTTTGCTGTCATGCACGCTGTCAAAAGCGACTTCGAACACCAGCGTCTTTTCCGTTTCACGCACCGGTCCGAAACGGTTGATGGTGTTTTGCCGCACATGTTTGTCGATCTTCTTCAGTTCCTCATCCGTAAAACCCGAATAAGCTTTGCCAACGGGAAGCAGCTCGGCTCCATCGTCCGGATCCCCGTCCCAGCATCCGAATGTGTAATCAGAGAAAAAACTGGATCGCTTGCCGGACCCACGTTGCGCATACATCAGTACGCAATCGATCAATAGCGGATCACGCTTCCATTTGTACCACAACCCCGTTTTGCGTCCCGATATATAAGGGCTGCTACGGCGCTTCAGCATCAAACCTTCAATCGCATCATCCCGTGCACCTTCACGAATTTTTGCGAGCTGTTCGAATGTGTCGGCCTCCACGATGGCGCTCATGTCGAAATGGCTGTGGGGTACCCGCGGCAGCAAGTTTTCCAGGAGCTGACGGCGCTTTGTCCAGGGCAATGCGCGGAGATCTTCGCCCTCTATGCCGAGGACATCGTAAAGGCGGACAAAAGCCGGGGCCTCGGCCAGCATTTTTTTACTAACCGCTTTACGTCCGAGACGTTGCTGCAATGCGTTGAAGCTCGCTGCCCCGCCCGCTTCGCCACCTTGCGTTGCACCCCGCACTAACAATTCTCCGTCAAGTACAGCGGGAAAATCCAGCGCGCTGACCATCTCCGGAAAACTGGCCGATATGTCATCGCCGCTGCGCGAATAGACGCGCGTTTCACCGCCCGCATGGACGATCTGCACTCGGATACCGTCCCATTTCCATTCGGCCGCATAATCCGCCATATCGACGATCGTGCCCTCTAGCGGGTGCGCCAGCATGAACGGGCGGAAGAGCGGCAGATTGGCAATCTCTGGAGGTGCTGCACCCTCGGCAGCCCATGCAAACAATTTCGCATAGGGAGGCACGAGCGCGTGCCAATATTCTTCAACATCCTCAATCGTGACATCGAACGCCTGGGCAAAAGCGATTTTGCCCAGGCGCGCGGAAACGCCAATCCGCATCGCGCCTGTAGCCAATTTGAGAAGCGCATATCGGCCTGAGGAATCGAGCCGGTCCAGCAGCATCGGCAACTCTTTAAGCACCGTGGCGCGCGTCAGACTTTCCAGAAAGGCCACGGCTTCCGATACGCTGGGCGCTGACTCCACATCACCGATCGGCTCCGGCCATAACAGGCTGGCACATTCGGCAGTGTCACCCACAAAATCGCGGCTCAGCTTCCACAGTTCAGGATCGACACGGTCTTTCATTATGTTACGGATCGCGGTCGATTTAACGGCTTTGAAATCGAGTCCGTCGGTCAAAGCCGCTAGCGCCCAGCCTCTGTCCGGGTCGGGCGTGGCGCGCAAATATTCGGCGATCAGGCGCAGTTTTTCGTTGCGGCTGCGTGTGTAGACCAACGCGTCGATAAGAGCGGCAAATTCCTCCATGCGCTACTCGTCTTCGTCCTCGCGCCCCACCAAAGACAAGGCACGCGCTTTACGTTGGTTAAGCTCACACCACCGCAGCAGAGCCTCCTCGCGGCCGTGGGTGACCCATGTTTCCTGCGGGTCGACATCACGGATAGTCGCCGTCAGCTCGTTCCAGTCGGCGTGATCCGAAATGACCAGCGGCAGTTCCACATTGCGCTGGCGCGCGCGCTGACGCACCATCATCCAACCGCTTGCCATAGCGGTTATCGGTTCCGGCAAGCGCCTGCTCCACCGGTCATTCAAGGCGGATGGCGGGCAAATGATAATATGGCCGCGCATGTCATCTTTAGGCGTATCGGCAACCAGACGCAGCTCGCCCAGCGGCACACCCCATTCTTCATAAAGCCGGCACATCTTCTCCATGGCACCGTGCAGATAGATCGGCTGTGAGTGGCCCGCTGCGCGCAGTTCGGCAATCACCCGCTGCGCCTTACCCAATGCGTAGGCCCCGACCAAAACACAGCGATCCGGATATGCCGCCAGCGCATCGGTTAGCTTGGCGATTTCCTTATCGACCGGCGGATGAGTAAACACGGGAAGGCCGAACGTAGCCTCTGTGATCAGTATGTCGCATGGAGTCACTTCAAACGGAGGACATGTCGGATCGGCACGGCGTTTGTAGTCGCCAGTCACAATAACCTTTTCGCCGGCATGTTCGAGCAATATCTGCGCGCTACCGAGAACATGCCCGGCGGGAATATAAGTCGCATTCACGTCCCCGGGCAGGCTCAGCGTCTCGCCATATTCTATTGGGGTCGCGCCATCTGCGGTATTGTAGCGCAGCTTCATAATCGCCAGCGTTGCTGGTGTGGCGACTGTCTGGCCGTGCCCGCCCCGCGCGTGGTCTGCATGACCATGCGTAACCAACGCCTTGTCAACGGGTTTGGACGGATCGATCCAGCAATCAGCCGGGGCCACGTGAATGCCATGCGGATGCGGAGTGATCCAAGAGAATGGTGCCGACATATGTATCCAATCGAAGCGCAGGCCATCCTGTTCCCGAATAGTTTGTTAGCAGTTGTGCGTTACGCCAAGCCCTACTAAACTGAAATTGCGTAACTTTGAGGGCCCAGATCATCATGCGGATTGTCGTTCAAGTCAGAGAGTTAGTATCGAGCAATGTCACCACCATGGTGGAGAAAGCCTCCAACCCGGTGAAGATGCTGCGCTTGCTGCGTAAGGAAATCGAAGAAGCCGATATTGCGCTGCATGGCGAGATTGCCAAGCTGACCCGCCGGAAAGATCGTGCGGCAGCAGCGGCGAAGAAGTTCACCGAAGATGCAAAGGCTTGGTCCGACAAAGCCAAAGTCGCGATGGATCATGACCGCGAAGACCTAGCTCGCTCCGCTCTGCTAGCGCGTGAAGATGCCAAGCAGCAGGCCGAAGAACAGAAGGCCGAAGCGTCGAAATTGAACGATGACATCGCTGATGCAGAACGCGCAATCGAACAGCTGAATGCCAAGTTGGACGAAACAAACACGCAGTTGCGCGAACAGGAAGCACATGCCGCGGCAGGTCATAATTGCAGTTCATCCAGCGCTGGGCAGGATAGCGCAACCGACAAACGCATGGACCGGATCGCCAATCTGGAACGCCGCGTTGACCACTCGCTCGGAGATATGCCTGAGACTGCGAAGTCCAACGCCTCGGTCGAGGCAGAAATTGCCTCAATGCAACGCCAAGCCTCTGTCGATGCCGAACTGGAAAAAATGCGCGGTGGGGGAAAAGCAAAGCGTAAACGCAAAGCTGGTTAGATAGTCAGTCGCACAAACGCAAAGGGCCGCAGTTTACGCTGCGGCCCTTTGCGTTTGTGCTGACTAGTACAGGCTTATTTCGACAGTTCGACCTGCTCGAATTCCAGCTCTACAGGTGTCGCGCGTCCGAAGATCGACACGCTGACTTTGACCTTGGCTTTGTCGAAGTCCAGTTCCTCGACCACGCCGTTGAAGCTGGCGAATGGACCGTCGAGCACTTTGACCGAATCGCCGATTTCGTAATCGACGTGGATTTGCTTTTTCGGAGCCGACTTCGCTTCTTCGACACCGCCGAAATAGCGCGCTGCTTCGGCTTCGGAAATTGGCTGCGGCTTGTTGTTCGCGCCCAGGAAACCGGTAACTTTCGGCGTGTTCTTGACCAGGTGATAAACATCATCGGTCATTTGCAGCTTGGCGAGAACATAGCCCGGCATAAATTTACGCTCGGTCTGGACCTTCTTGCCGCGCTTCACCTCGGTAATTGTTTCCGTCGGCACTTCGACTTCTTCGACACCGTCAGACAGGCCAAGGCGTTCCGCTTCGGAAATGATCGCGTCGCGAACCTTGTTCTCGAAACCCGAATAAGCGTGGATGATATACCAGCGAGCCATCAATTACGTCCTGTCAGAAAATTATATGTTCGGCCGGCAGTCCGACCCGGTTTTAAGTGTTCAAATTTTAGGCGAGGCTAAGCAGCCATGTCACTACCGAACCGAATACGGTATCGATGCCGAGAAAGAACAGCGAAAGGATAACCATCATAATGCCCACGAAAATCGCGGTCGTGATGGTTTCCTGCCGCGTGGGCCAGACAACCTTGCTGGTTTCCGTCTGCACCTGACGGATAAATTCCGCCGGTGAGGTCTTCTTCTGTTTTTCGGCCATAATGCCTGCTTTCGCTACCCAATCAAAAATATCGTCTCTTCCGGGATGGGGTTATCGCCGCCCTGATTCAAGGTCAGGAGGGGCTGTAACACCAACAAATGTCGGAAGACGCGAGTCCTCTAGGCCCGAGACCGTACAAAAGCAAGATGGAGATGCGACCAAAGATATAGCCAGAGATACGGGCGATATTCCACACCGTTTTTTGCTCTAGCCATGCCGCGCAGACCACACTAGCGTGCGCTCCATTAGGGCCTCGGCCCAGGGATGAATTGCAAATATGCATGAGGGGGAGCCATAATATGGCCGCTACTGAAACCGGGTCGAAATCTGTTCTCGACCACATCGTCAATGTATCCGATTTTATTTGGGGTGGCACATGGAATGGCGCGGAAGTCATTCCTTTTCCGCCGATGGTGGTTGTGTTGCTAGGCATCGGCCTGTGGATCATGGTCGGCCTTCGTTTCTATCCGATCCTGAAACTGGGCAGCGCTTTCGCCGGTCTATTCAAGGGCCGCAAGGGTTCTGGTGCAGGTGAGATTTCGCCGTTTGCGGCTTTGTCGACTGCGCTGTCGGGTCAGGTGGGCACGGGCAACCTTGCCGGCGTGGCATTTGCAATTGCTTGGGGTGGGCCCGGCGCCGTATTTTGGATGTGGGTGACCGCACTGATCGGCATGGCACTCGCCTTTGCCGAGGGTTCGCTGGCAATCCGATACCGTGAAAAGACATCGGACGGCGTCTATCGCGGCGGCCCCATGAGCTACATCATGATGGGCCTTGGTCCGAAATATACGTGGCTTGCGATCATCTTCTGTATTGGTACGCTTTTCTCGGCGCTGGTCACGGGTAACTCCATCCAGTCAAATGAAGTCGCGACCGGCCTGAATGAATTGTTCGGCATCGAACGTTGGGTTGGGGGATTGGTCGTCGCTTTGGCCGTGTTCGTTGTGATCATCGGCGGGATCAAGTCGATCGGGAACGTGGCTGAAAAAGTTGTCCCCTTTATGGCTGCGGCGTACATCGTACTCGCGATCATCGCGTTGATTCTGAATGCGAGCGATTTGCCCGAAACGTTCGGACTAATTTTTTATGGCGCCTTCAACCCGCAAGCTGCCGAAGGGGGTTTTGTCGGAGCGTTGGTTATCATCGCAATCCGTGCCGGTGTAGCGCGCGGCCTGTTCTCCAACGAGGCGGGGCAGGGTTCGACACCGATCGCACACGCGGTCGCCCAGACGAATGATCCAGAGCAGCAAGGCCGTATGGCGATGCTCGGAACGTTTATCGATACGATGGTGATCTGCACTATGACTGCTTTGGTTATCCTGACCGTTCAGGGCGATTTCCAAGGCGGCGGCGAAGCTGTACGTCATGTTTGGCAATCCGATCTCAGCACCGTCGAGACCGCTGGTGTCGCAACTACTATCGCTGCCTATGCCGCCGCGTTTCCCATGGAAATCGCGACGATCCCGCTGGGCACACTGGTTGTCAGTGTCGCACTTATCCTGTTTGTGTTCACAACCTTGCTGACGTGGTCTTACTACGGCGAGCGGGCGATCACTTTCATCTATGATCGCGTACCGGGATCGACGCGTGGCGGTGAGAAGGTTTTGCACATTGGCTGGCGGGTTATCTGGTGCGTGGCAATTTTCGTTGGCGCAACGCAACCTTCGCAATTGGTGTGGCGCCTTGGCGATATTTCCAATGCGGCGATGGCGCTGCCTAACCTTTTGGCTCTCGCGCTACTTTCAGGCGTGGTATTCAAACTTGCCCGGGGGGAGAAAGACGCTGGTGAAGACCACCACGCTGACACTCCAGAAGAACCCGACGAATATTGAGGACTTACAAATCGCAAGAAAAAAGGGCCGGTCCACTCAGTGTGACCGGCCCATTTCGTGACGAAGAAGTGATATTAGCGCAGACCGAATAACCGTGCGAAAAAGCCCGGCTCATCCATCGGCAGTATCGCACCATGCTTTTGATAGCGCTGCGAGGCATCGCTGTGAGGGCGAGGCTGGGCCCACTGATCAGGGCGGCTGCTACGGTAAGACAATGCGGACATAGTATTTCTCCTTCTTCAGTCGGTTTTTGCAGTCATGCGTTCTGCCGCTCATAATGCACGGACTGCCTGCGCGGTTCCTGAATGGAGAAGTTGCTCGGCGTTCATATTCACACGCACATCCGCAAACCCCAGCTTTTGCTAAGGGGTTCCCGGGGAGGAAAATATTTATTCTTCGGAAAAGAACGTCGAAATCGGAACTGATGGGCCTGGCAGGGGCACAGAGACTCGAACTCTGGACCTTCGGTTTTGGAGACCGACGCTCTACCAACTGAGCTACGCCCCTCCAGGCACGCAGCGCCTCTAAAGCGATGTCGGTTCCAAAGCAATCCTGAATCTTGGCCTGAAGGTAGCGCTGGCCGCTCAGGCTCGCCCGCGTTAGGATCGCTCGCAATGCACGCCCCTGCCCCGCCCTTAATCCCTTCAGAGATGCTGCTGCTTGCCTATCGCAGCGGCATTTTCCCGATGGCCGATAGCCGCGATGATCCGGAGATATTCTGGGTCGAACCGCGCGAACGGGCGGTGTTCCCGCTTGAAACATTCAGCATGAGCAAATCGCTGCGCAAAGCGGTGCGTCAAGACCGTTTTCGTGTCACCTGCGACATTGCCTTTCCCGATGTGGTGGAGTCCTGCGCCCAGCCCCGCCCCGATCATCCCGAAAGCTGGATCAGCCACCGGATTGCCGCCAGTTACGCTGCGCTGCACGATGTCGGGCGCGCCCATTCGGTGGAGTGCTGGCAAGATGGCGAGTTGGTCGGCGGGCTTTACGGCGTGAGCTTTGACCAGGTCTTTTGCGGCGAAAGCATGTTCAGCCGCGCCGACAACGCGTCCAAAGTCGCGTTGGTATGGCTGGTCGCAATGCTCAGGCATGCGCGTTTCAAAGTGCTCGATTGCCAGTTTATGACGGATCACCTCGCCTCGCTGGGCGCAGTGGCGATGGCCCAAGCGGATTATCTCACAATGATCGAAGGCGCGCGGGGTAATGCAGCGATGACACTGCCCGAAGCTTATGCTTCGTTGGTTTCAGGCTCTGCCGCTGGTGCAGCCGGCTCTGGCGGGGAAGGCGCGGGATCATTGCCACCCGGGAAGCTCATCGCGCAATCTTTGACCCAGACATCATAGATCGGATGCTCTACCACATTGAGGGAGGGCGACTCTTTGAACAACCAGCCAGAGAATATTCTCAGCCAGCTATCCTCGTCTTCTCTATTCTCTACCAGCACTTGCACAAAAGCGCCGGTCTGGCGCGGCATTTCCCATGGCGGAGTGCGTTCACAGGCGGACAAACGTACGATTAAATCGCCCAAGCGCCGCGCTTCGCCGGGCTTCATTTCCAGATCTCGCGACACATTATTGCGCTTGTTGAGAACGCCAATCGTCGCAACGCGCTCTGCCATTGGCGTGCCGATTTGCTCGGTGCCATCAGCAGGTGCCTCGACGGCACCGCCCTGCAATTCTTCGGGAACCTCGGTCTCTTCGGCCGCTGGCGCAATTTGTGCACTATCGCCGCAGGACGCCAGCGCCAGCGCCGAAACCAAAGCAAGAGCCGGCTTCATCATGCTCAGCTGTCCGGAGCCCACGCTTCGTAATCACCGGTGGCTTTGGCGCGCTTGCCGCCGCGCTCCAACGCGCCAGCGGGGCGATAAGCGTCCGCAGTACCCGTTGCATTAGGCGTGTAATCCACTTCCCAGATTTTCGCAGGCGGAAGGTTGCTTTCGGGAACATCGTCACCCGACCCGTGCATCCACCCATGCCATTCCGCCGGAATCCGGCTGGCATCATTCGGCCCATCATAGATAACCCAGCGGCGTTCACGCGCGCCTTCCTTGGTTTTCTTCGCACGGTAATACGTGTTGCCCTGCGCATCGGTGCCGACTTTCTCACCCGTGCGCCAGCTATTCAGCAGCGTGCCGATTGTCGCACCGTTCCACCACGTGAAAATCTTACCGAGAAAAGCCATCACAAAACCTCTTGCCGTATCAGGCGTAAATTCGTTGCCGGGCGGTTAGCCGATTCGGGCTGCGCGGCCAAGCGCGAAACCCGTCTGCTTGCCCGATTGTCTAGCTATTGTTCCCATTCAACCAGATCGCCCGCTTTGATGCCCAGCTCAGCCGCGCGGCCACCAGGTATTTCAAACACGAGCGCAGCCGGACCGATCGACACTACCGGATCAAGCGAAAGCGGAACCGCATTCGCGCCGATGTTCAATATCCGGCCATCCGTGCCAACGAAGATTATGTCCAGCGGAATAACCGTGTTCTTCATCCAGAAGCTCGCCGGGCGGGCTGGACTGCGCGGAAAAATCATCCCTTCATTGGGACCAAGATCGGTACGATGCATCAAGCCCAGCGCCTGATCATTTCCTGTCCGCGCAATTTCGACCTGGAAATTATGGACTGTGTCTCCGCTTGTCACCGTCAGCGGAACGACTTCCAAACCAGAGGCGGGATGAAATTTGGCGACCGGCTCCGCCACTGCCGGCGCTGTTGCCGTCTGCGGCGTGCAGGCTGCAAGACCAAGTGCAGCAACAATCATCAGAGTCCGCAGCAGCATTCTAAAACTCCTCTTCGCGCGCTTCGGCCACCCACTCATCGACGGCTCCGGCATCTTTCGCACTCATTACCGCACGTACCATATCAAATCCATGGCCAGCGCGCAGTAACGCGGCAATCTGTTTCTCACGCCGGTCACGTTCCAGCGCATCGCCTTCAAATTTTGGTGCGAAATACGGGCCAAAGCGCCGCTTTCTCGCCATAGTCTGCACCGCTTCGCGCTTTGTGAACTCGTCCGGCGCGACATCTTCGCGAATGTGCTCATCAATCCCAGCAGCATAAAGCGCTTGCGACACCCGCCTCGCGCCATATCCGCGATTGAGCAGCCCGCCCGCTTTCATCTTCGCGTAGGCCGCATCGTCAATGTAACCGAGCTCAACATAGCGCGCGCTTATAGCTTTTACGTCGGGCTCGCCCTCATCATCCCAGCCCTTTTGGCGCAATTTACGGCTCAGATAGGCTTCCAGCTTATGTGAGCTTGTGGAATATCGCGCCACATAAGCCAGCGCCAATTCCTGCAAACGCGCGGAATCGAGCGGTTTGGGCGGTCGTTTTTCCCGCTTTCTTGGCTGCCTATTGTCGCGCATTGGCCTTATTCGTGCCACAGTTGGGCTCAAATGGGAAAGATTACAGCTGTGCGACAGATAGTAGCGCACACACAGAACTGCATGGAAGCGCTTGATCAGCGCGTAACGGACGGGTTTTAGCAAACTATATGACCGACGCAGGAGCGGCGCCAAGAGCGCCTACACCGAATGATTGCCCACTACCGCGCCGGAGGTCCGATTTTTCGACCTTCACCGAGGCGGTGGATTACGCCGCACGGAGCGAAAAAGGGCTGAATTTCCACGATATGCGCGCCGAATTGGACCGCGTGTATCCCTATTCCGAAATGCGCGAAGATGCGCTGATGGCTGCGCGCCGTCTGCTCGCTTCGGGTTTCGGCAAGGGTGACCGGGTGGCACTGATCGCTGAGACGTGCCCTGAATTTGCCGCATTATTCTGCGGCGCTGTCTATATCGGCGCATGGCCGGTTCCACTTCCTCTACCAACGGGGTTTGGCGGTAAGGAAAGCTATGTCGACCAACTAGCAGTCCAGCTCGCCAGTAGCGATCCGAAAGCGCTCATCTATCCCGCTGAAATTGCCGAGATGGGCGCAGCAGCAGCTGAACGGCAGGGCTGCGAGGGCATCGCTTGGGAGGATTTCGCGACCCGCGACGCGCCCGAAGCAGAAATGCCGGTGATCGATCCGGATGATATTTGCTATCTGCAATATTCGAGCGGCTCGACGCGTTTTCCGACCGGCGTTGCGGTTACGCACCGTGCATTGCTCGACAATCTCGCAGGTCATGCGATTTCGATGGATTTTCGTGAGAACGACCGCGTGGTCAGCTGGCTGCCGTGGTATCACGATATGGGCCTTGTCGGGTGCTTCCTGTCGGTGATCGCAAACCAGGCGTCGATCGATTACATCAAGACAGAGCATTTCGCGCGGCGTCCGCTGGCTTGGCTGACGCTGATCAGCCGCAATGAAGGCAATACGCTCAGCTATTCACCGACATTCGGTTACGATATTTGCGCGCGCCGTATTTCCAGCCAGAGCAATGTCGCGGACCGCTTCGACCTGTCGCGCTGGCGCACTGCTGGTAACGGCGCAGATATGATCCGGCCCGACGTTATGCAGAACTTCGTCAACGCCTTTGCCGATGCGGGATTCAAGGCCAACGCTTTCACTCCTAGCTATGGTCTGGCCGAAGCAACGCTTGCGGTCACAGTTATGCCGCCGCGCGAAGGGATTCGTGTCGAGCTGGTCGAGGAAGAACGCCTGTCGGGCACACGCGGCGATCTGTCCCGCCCTGCCCGCTACCGCGCCATCGTCAATTGCGGAAAAGCCATTCCGGGCATGGAAATGGAAATTCGCGGCGAAGATGGCAGCGCAAGAGGCGATCACCAAATCGGCAAAGTCTGGTGCCGCGGAACCAGTGTTATGCACTCATATTTTCGCAATGAAGAAGCGACCAATGAGTGCCTCGTCGATGGGTGGCTGGATACCGGCGATATGGGCTACATGGCAGACGACTATCTGTTCATCGTCGGCCGCGCGAAGGACATGATTATCATCAACGGCAAGAACCACTGGCCGCAAGATATCGAATGGGCAGTCGAGCAATTGCCCGGCTTCAATCATGGCGATATCGCCGCGTTCAGCGTGGAAACCGACAATGGCGAGGAAGCCCCCGCCGTACTGGTCCATTGCCGCGTGATAGACCCCGAAGAACGCGCAAAACTGCACGAAGTCATCCGCGACAAGGTCCGCTCGATCACCGGCATGAATTGCGTTGTCGAATTGGTCCCGCCGCGCACATTGCCGCGCACCAGCTCAGGCAAACTGTCTCGCGCCAAGGCGAAGAAGCTCTATCTAAGCGGTGAAATCCAACCGTTCGAGATTCTGGAAGCGGCTTAAATCGCGAAGCCTACCGCTCCACGCTGCCCCATTTCGCGGTGACGTTCGGGCCACGTCCGGTCTCGGTCGCGAAAAGCTGAACACCTGCTGCGGCGAGCTCTTTCTGGGCCAGTTCCACTGCAGCTGCAGGACCTGAGAGAACCACCGGCGCCCCGACCCGACCCGATGACCATGCAATCAGCGCAAGTGCTCGCATACCAGCTTCGGTCGGTTCGCCATCATCGAACGCGATGGTCGGCAACGCTTTTGCTGGAGGGATCAATTCAACCCGCCAGTCGGGTTCTGTCGCCGCGATGCGCTGTTCCAGGTCGAAATACGTTGCCAGAGGCGCTCCTTCGAGTTCAACCGCTTTTACCATCGCGCGGCGACGCTGACGGTCGACCATCACTTCGCTTTCCTCAACGCCCGCCATCAATGCCAAACGGGCCGCCAAAGCGTCCGCACGCTGCGAGGCTGCGGCCTCTTCTTGTTCTTTCGCCGAGGTCAGCTGGGCCTGCTCTGCGCTTTGCTCATCGCGAACAAGGAATTGTTTGAGATCAATATCAACCTTGCGCCCCAGATCACGTGTCAGGTTTGCTTCCGCTTTTGTTTCCGCATCGGGTTTAAGCTGCGTCGTCCAGACAAAGGCCGAAACTTGAAGCGGCTCGCCATCAAAATTAATTTCCGGCTGCGACAATCGTGCCGCCGATCCAAAGTTTTCTACCAACTCGCCGCGCACTTGGCGTGCTGCATTGGCCTCCCACGCAATCTGGCGCAGTGACAGGCCAAGCGGCACTGCCAATGCAATAAAGACGACAATAATTGCGATATTCTGAAACTGCGACTGTTTCTCTGACAAGGCAGTTCGAAATCCGTAAATGCGCGCCATCAATGCCGCGATCAGCGCGATTGCCATCAGGTTTGTCACATAAAGCAGCAACGCACCCGAAAATACCGTCCAGTTGAAGGTTGCCAAACCGAAGCCGACCACCGCCAACGGCGGCATCAATGCCGTCGCAATCGCAACGCCGACAATCGTGCCTTCACGCCCGCGGATCATGGCATAGGCACCCGCAAGAGCCGAGAATACCGCGACCAGCAAGTCGAACAGATTGGGCCGCGTTCGCGACGCAATCTCGGAAGTGATATCCTGAATCGGCGACAGGAAAACGACCAGCGAGCAAAGCCCGATCGCCATCAACGATCCCCATGCGAGCGATATGGCCGAACGCCGAAGCCATTTGTAATCACCAATAGCCAGCGCGAAGCCCAAGCCCATAATCGGGTCCATCAGCGGCGATAGAAGCATCGCCCCGATAACAACCGCCGGCGAGGACAGCAGCAAGCCAAGGATCGCAATTCCGCCCGACATCGCCGTCATGAACATATAACGCGCCGACATGACGCATTCTGCGCGGCGCTTTTCGATCACCGCGTGTTGGTCAACCGTGCCCACCACATCATCGCGCCACCATTTGCGGAAGCTCAATATAACGCGCGCGAATTGCAGATCATTCTTCTTATTTAGGATCGGTGTCGGTGGCGGTGACGGGGTCGGTGACTGGCTCGCCATATGCGGGCATTCCTCTCGTGAATCCTCCCAAAGCGGAGGTTGGGAGCAGCTTTACACCGCTGCCGTCGATCACGAAAGCGTAGACGTGAGATCGGGTTTCGGGCACAAATCTTGAACTTCGTGTCTTATGACCTTAATACAGTAGGAAGTTCATCGCCGCCCCGAACACAGCAGCGGGCGGATAATTCAGGAGCCGGACGCAAACCATGAGCGCACCCGAGACCAACAATTCGACTAACACCGCGACAAAAACTGCCACCGACTTGGGTCTGGAGCTGACCGCCCCGGATCCGGTGCCAGAGGTAAAGCCAGCCAATGCCGCCGGTCTGGTTCCAGTTTCCGAAGAAGTGCAATCGAAGCTCGCAACGAAAGTCGACTCCTTTGTAGCCGACCTGATCGAAGCCGATGCCAATTCGCCCGAATTCGGCAAGAAGGTCGATCAGCTAACCAATATGGGGCGCAAAGAAATTGCCGCTGCGGCGGGCATGTCCAACCGTTTCCTCGACCGTCCGATTCGCGCGATGGACAAGGATGAAGGTGTCGGCGCGAACCTTCAGGAATTACGCAATGTTGTGGAAGACCTCGACCCGGGGAAACGCGGCAAGCTGACCGGAACACGCAAGATTTTCGGGATTATCCCATGGGGCAACAAGCTCACCAATTATTTCCGCAGCTACCAAAGCGCGCAGACCCACATTCAGGAAATCCTGTCCAAGCTCGGTAACGGCAAGGACGAACTGCTGATGGATAATGCCGCAATCGATGTCGAACGACAGAAATTGTGGGAAGCGATGGGTGATCTGGAGCAGATGATTCATATCTCCAAGACACTCGACGCGAAGCTGGAAGAGAAAGCGGTCGAACTGGACTCAACCGATCCGACGAAGGCCAAAGCGGTGCGAGAAACCGCCCTGTTCTATGTTCGCCAGCGAACGCAGGATCTGCTCACCCAGATGGCGGTGTCGGTCCAGGGTTATCTGGCGCTTGATCTGGTCAAGAAGAACAATGTCGAGCTGGTCAAAGGCGTCGATCGCGCCAGCACCACCACCGTAGGCGCGCTGCGCACAGCGGTTACCGTATCCGAGGCGATGACCAATCAGCGGCTGGTTCTGGGACAGATTACTGCGCTCAACGAAACCACGGCTGGTATCATTGACAGCACATCGACGCTGCTCCGTGAGCAAACGGGGCAAATTCACGAGCAAGCTGCGGCCAGCACGATCCCGCTGGAAACGCTGCAACGCGCCTTCCAGAACATCTATGACACGATGGACGAAGTCGACACATTCAAAGTCCGCGCACTGGATTCGATGAAACAGACCGTCGAAACGCTCTCCAGCGAAGTCGAGAAGTCGAAAGGCTACATCGCCCGCGCTGAAGGCCAGAACAAAGCCTCACAGCAAGTCTCTGAGTCGAATTTGCTGACCGTCGAGGACTGATGGGCGATCTGACCAACGAGAGCGACCGCCTCCTCGAAGAAGCGCGTCGGGTACGGGACGATAATCGTGCAGGTGGTAGGCACCGGATGGAATCGATTGGCCAACGCTCGGCTGACATCAAATCGAGCCATCTGGTCAAGAAACTCATCCAGATCGCCATTGGCGTGGTTGGCGTGTTTATCGCTGCGGGCGTTGCTGGCGCAATCCTTAACGGGATCGGCTTTTGGGGTATTATGCTGTCCGTCCTGACCATCGCGGCGGTGATCGGTGTGGTGTCGACGCAAAAGGTCAAGGTCCCGAAACGGGCTGACCTTACGAAAGGCGATGTCCGTAATATGGTTGGCAAGACAGAGCTGTGGCTGGAGCATCAGCGCCCCGCTCTACCGCCACCGGCGGTCAAGATCGTCGAAGATATGGGCATTCAGCTCGACTCGCTGGGTGTGCAGTTGGAAACGATTGACCAGAAGCACCCGGCGGCCGAACAAATTCGCAAGCTCGTTGGTGACATTCTGCCCGAAACAGTTGAATCGTATCGCAAGATTCCTTCGCATCTGCGCGGCGAAAAACGCGCAGGTGCTACTCCGGACGAGCAAGTGACCGAGAGCCTCAGCAAGATCAGCAAGGAAATCGACAGCGTCACGCGCCAATTGGCCGAGGGTTCACTGGATGATCTGGCGATCAAAACGCGCTATCTCGAGTATAAATATGGCGAAGACGCCGACACTTCCCCAGGTTCCGGTACGGAGAAAAATTGATGCGCGTCGCTATTCCTCACGATCTGCCACAGGCAGAGGTCACGCGCCGCCTGAAAGAGCGCAGTCATGAAATCGCCGATCATATTCCGGGGGGCATGGCCACGGTAACAACCGGTTGGCCTGCCGATGACCGGATGAGCATTAATGTGAATGCGATGGGCAATGATCTGGCCGGTATGGTCAATATTGAAGACAATCAAGTCGTGTTCGAAATTGCGTTGCCTATGGCGCTCAGCTTTGTCGAGCCGATCATTGCCGGGGCGATCCGCCAGCAGGGGCAAAAAATGCTAGAAGCTCCTTCGGAAGACTAAATCTTCCGGTCGAGTTCGAGATAGGTTTCAGGTATTCTCAGTGAGGCAGATGCTTCACGGGTTTCCAGCAAGAACATTATCAATCCGACCAGCATCAGCGTGATCGACAGGATAAATGCGCCCGCCGCGACATGTTCCACATTGCTATCGGTTAGGCCGCCGAAAAACAGGATGATAACGGTCGATCCAATCGTGAGGCCGCTCAGGACCAGCATCAGCATCGCTCTGTTCACCAGTTCAATCCGCCGCGCCAATGACCGCATTTCGCATACCAGCTCATCATGTTCCATCCCCTCGGTCTCGCCATGCTGCTGTTGAAGCAGCCGCGAACGGTCGACCACACGGCCCAGCCGCGTTGTCAGGAAATTGAGAATACTGGCGATGGCGACCAGCACGAAAACGGGTGTCAGCGACACTTGAATGGTTTCCGCGATCATAGCGAGTGTCCGGTTTCTACGTCAGGGATTGGGCGATCAATGCCGAGCCTTGGTCCGAAAACTGTGCCGAAGCAAGCATGCATACGATCCCGCATTCCCCAGCGGCGATGGTGGCGTCCTCTCCTTCCACAACGCCTTCAATTGGCATTACCAGCGACGCACCTTCATATCTGGCGAGCAGATCGTCGGTTGGTGCGCCAACAACATAGTCGAGACGGAAATGCGGGCCATCGACCAGACCCGTTGACTGTTCCAAGTCTATTGATCTGCGCAAAGCCGGATCATGCGGAGCGCCCTGCGCAACCGCTAATGCATCATCCAAATGTAGATCGCGCGGGCGACCATAATCGAACAAGCGGTATGTGATATCGCTGTTCTGTTGGATTTCGACCAGGCTTAATCCCGGACCAATCGCGTGTACGGTCCCGGCTGGCAGATAAACGAAATCACCGCGTTTTGCCGGGCGCCAATCAAGCATATGCTCAATTGATCCATCAAGCGCAGCGGCGCGCATTGTCTCTGCATCAGTCAGTTCTTTGAAACCGATGGCGAGCATCGCCTCTTCATCGGCATCAAGTACCAGCCAGCATTCCTCCTTACCGCGCGTTCCTTCGGGCGCGTCGGCATCGGAGGGATGGACCTGCACCGACAATTTTTCGCTGGTGAACAGATATTTCGCGAGCAGCCCTTCGCATGGTGGCGCGGGATCAAACCAGATTTCACCTATGCGCCTGCCATTGCGCGCAGCGAAAGGCGCGGGCAGGCTGGTGCGGCCCCATACCTTCTCGACCATTTTGGTCGGCAAAAGGCCGCCTGCGCTCACTGCGACTTTGCGCCTTTGAGCGTGCCGACTTTCTGCGTTCCGGCAGCGGTGGTCACCAGCACATCATCGCCATCGACCACGATGATCACATCATCGAGCCCGACCGCCGACACACGCGGTCCATCGCTATGCACCATCACATTGGTGCAATCGACCAGTTCAGCCTTGCCCTTGACGCTGTTGCCCAACCCGTCGCTGCCGCGCGCCTCACGCAAAGCGTTCCAATTGCCAATATCGGACCACCCCATGCTGACCGGCACCATCGCCGCGCGTTCGGTGGTTTCCATTATCGCATAATCGATGGAATCGCCGTCGATCTGCGCGAATCTTGCCGCGTCCGGGTGGAAGCGCTGGCCGTCCTCACGCCCTGTTTCGACGCTCGCGCGCAGCGCATCCATCATCTGCGGACGGTGGTTGGTCAGCTCTGCGAGGAACACACCTGCCTTGAACGCGAATATCCCGCCATTCCAGCTGTAGGAACCATCTGCGAGAAACCTTTGCGCAGTCGCAAGATCAGGCTTTTCGACAAAGCGTTCCACCGCATGACCGCCACCGAGCTCTTCGCCGCGTTTAATGTAGCCATAACCGGTTTCCGGTGTGGTAGCCTCAATCCCGAAAGAGACCAAAAAGCCTTGATCAGCCAAGGCAGATGCCGTCTCGGCTGCACTCTGAAACGCACCGGCGTCTTCGATGTAATGATCGCTCGGACAAACGAGCATCACGGCATCTTCGGGCAAGCGCATTGCAGCCAGCGCAATCGCAGGCGCAGTGTTCTTGCCTATGGGCTCAACAATGATCGAAGCACCATCTGCGCGGCCAAGTTGCTTCTCTACATGAGCAAGATGCTTCTTTCCGGTAACTACGGCCGGAGCAGCAAAAAGCACATCCTTCGAACAGCGGTCGAGCGTCTGTTCGAACAGGCTCCGCGTGCCAATCAGAGGCAGAAACGGCTTTGGCTTGTCCGCCCGGCTTAGCGGCCACAAGCGCGTGCCGCTGCCACCGCATAGGATAACCGGATGGATCACTGCTTTACCGCCTTTCTAAACTGTCTCGCCCTTCCTTAGCTGCAACGCCTTGCCATCACGTTACCGTTACTCCGCGATAAACCACTTCTGTTGCCAATAAAACGGTGCCGCAACCGGCGTTCCATTGGCATCCATAGCGGGTTTGAAACGCAAGCGTTCCTCTACAAGGCGGCAGGTAATACGATCCGCCTCTGCATCAGGGCTGCGGCGGAAGATACTGCAATTGCGCGCCCGGCCATCGGTACCGACCGTCACTTTCACGACCACGCGCGTGCCATTGCGGACTTGCCGCCCACCGTCCGGCACAGGATAATCGCGCGCACTGTCAATCGCGCCAGAGATGTGGATCGGTTTGCTCACCGCCACACCGCCCTGCCCGCTACCAGCGCGACCGCTACCCGTACCGGTGCCCTGTCCGGCTGCTCCGGTCCCCTCGCCACTCTCTTTCGCTCCTGACGTGTTTGCCGCCCCCGTAGATGAAGCTTTGGGAGTTGGTTTGTCCTGCTTGATCGGCGTTTCAGGCTGGCTATCAGGCTTAGGCGTCGCTTTCTTGCCAGGATCTCCAGCGACCCCTTCATCAGGAGCTTGCTCATTTTCCGGCGGAATATCCTCCTCAGGCGCTGTCACGGTTACCGTAAATGCGGAAATGATCTCGCGCTCGACAGTTTGCACCGCACCAGGCGCGAACGCCCGCGCGAGCCCATAGATCGCGATGATATGGAGCAACACGATGATGATAATTGTGCTGACCTTCGGCTTGCGCCGGATTGTCGAATATTTCCCGCTTTCCGCCATTCCCAATCCCGCTCGTAGAAACCCCTATGCGCCGGTTACGCATGGTTTGATGCTCTGGCGACTATAGGCCTCGCAAAGGGGGAAACCAATGTTCACGGCAAATGAGGCAGAATTGGCGGAAGCGCAGCCTGTTCACAGCGTCGGGCGGCTATCGCCGCCATGGTTAATCTCGGCGCTGGCGCTGACCGTGCTGACCTATGCAGCGCTGGCCTATGGCGGCGTCACGCTGACGAAAGGTGATGGCCGGTTTGCAGCAGTCTGGCTGCCTAATGCCTTGGCTGTGGCCACATTGCTGCGCCTGCGCCCGCCATACGAGCCTGTCTTTATCGGCGCCTTGTTTGCGGGCAGCCTGCTAGGCAATTATCTTGCTGGAGGGACCAGTATTTCCGCTTTCGGCTTCTCGCTGGCGAATTGCGCAGAAATCTATGTGATACTCTGGATGCTGCGCAAAACCGGTGGCCGGCGGCTGGATATGGAGAATATGCGCGATCTGATGCGGTTCGTCGCGATTGCCGCCGGGATCGCACCACTGCTGTCTTCGGCAATCGCCTCGATCACATTACTATCGATGGGTGTCGACACGCTTCGGCCGATGCTGGATTGGTATCTGGCCGATGCGATGGGCATGATGATCGTGGCCCCGACCACGCTGATTCTGATCGACTATTTTCGTGGAGATCTAACACCTGTTCCGCGCAACCGGCTCGAATGGGTAGGACTGACCGCTGGCGGATTTCTAGTTACGGTTGGGGTATTCTGGCAAAGCCAGTATCCGCTGCTATTCCTGATCGCGCCTGTGCTGGTCATTCAGGCCTTTCGCCTAGGCAGTCTTGGCACTGCGCTTGCCTTTGTACAGATCGCTGTCACAGCGACTTGGTTCACCGCGATGGGCAGCGGCCCTGTTACACTGCATACCGGTTCGCTCGACGCGCAATTGCTCGTGCTGGAGGCGTTTCTTGCAACGGGTTTCGCCATTGGCCTACCCGTCGCCGCCGCTGTTGCTCAGGAGAAAAAGACCTACCAAAAACTGCAATTGCAGGAAGAACAGCTCGCCATTCTGGCCGACAATATGTCCGACGCAGTCATGCGGTATGATCTGCGCGGCGTATGCACTTACGCATCGGCATCTGTCCGCGATGTGTTGGGGCAATCGCCTGAGATGTTTTTAGGCAAGGGGGCCGCCGCTGATGTCCACCCAGAAGCGCGAGAGGAAATCGCAGCTGTTCAAACACGGCTGGTGTCGGGATTATCCGACAAGGAACGCCTTACCTATCGCCGTGTGATTG
Organism: Pontixanthobacter aestiaquae; assembly: GCF_009827455.1. Lineage (NCBI taxonomy): Bacteria > Pseudomonadati > Pseudomonadota > Alphaproteobacteria > Sphingomonadales > Erythrobacteraceae > Pontixanthobacter > Pontixanthobacter aestiaquae. Next base: position 1,066,139 of record NZ_WTYZ01000001.1, on the reverse strand, counting down.
ATGACGACAAGGGGCGACCCGTTTTCATTGAGGCCGATTGCGTTCTTGTAAGGAACAACCAGTCAGACAATCCGGAAACCATCATCGTATCCTGCCGCGATGTCAGCGAACGTGTAAGGCTGGAGAAGAAACTGGTTCGCGCGAGGCGTCATGCGGAGAACGCGGCTGTCGCAAAGTCCCAATTCCTTGCCAATATGAGCCATGAAATCCGCACGCCAATGAATGGTGTGCTGGGTTTTGTGGAACTGCTGCTGCAATCGGATTTGCCCGATGAACAACGGCGTCACGCAGAACTGATCCAAGAATCGGGCAACAGCATGATGCGGTTGCTCAACGATATTCTCGACATTTCCAAGATCGAGGCAGGTCAAGTAGCAGTCACCGAAGAACCGGTCGACTTGCGCGCCCTGATGAGTAATTGCCTCACACTACACTCGGCCAATGCAGAGCAAAAGCGTTTGGCAATGATCGAAGAGACTGATCCAGACGTGCCGCCGGCACTGGTCAGCGATACTCTCCGCCTGCGCCAGATCATTCTCAACCTTCTCGGGAACGCAGTGAAATTCACACGGGAAGGTACGATCAAACTCAGCGCAAGAGTACGAGAAGATATGGTCGTGATCAAAGTCGCTGACAGCGGAGTCGGAATAGAAAAGGATCGTCTGGAAGCGATCTTCAATCCATTCGAACAGGCCGACAATGCGACGTCGCGCAAATTTGGCGGCACTGGTCTGGGTTTATCGATCAGCAGGCGTTTGGCCGAATTGCTTGGTGGTACGCTCACCGCACAAAGCAAACCGGGTACAGGCTCGTGCTTTACCCTGAGCATCCCGCTGATCGTGCCTGACGATGCCGCGACCAGCATTACCCCGATGGCGAAAGCGGCCGATCCAACAAACCTGATTGCGGGGGCGCGGATTTTGCTGGCCGAGGATCACGATATCAACCGGATACTCGTCACCACCATGCTGGAACGCTGCGGTCAGGCAGTCGAAATCGCCGAAGACGGCCAGCAAGCGGTCGCAGCGGTGATGGCCGCCAAGGCAGGCGGCACGCCTTTCGATCTGGTGCTTATGGACGTTCAAATGCCTGAATGCGACGGCTATACTGCCACCGGCACGCTGCGCTGTCTGGGCATTGACGCCGAAGAGCTGCCAATCATCGCGCTCACTGCCAATGCGTTTGAGGATGATGTACGCGCAGCACGGAATGCAGGTATGCAGGGGCACCTGTCCAAACCGCTGCAATTTTCAGAGCTGGTCGAGACTTTGCAAGAGTGGCTTCCAACAATAGAGCGCGTGCCGGAAAACCAGCCGGCGGTAACAATCGAAGCACCCACCCAAGCCGGGTCCTCCACGCTTGAGAGCCGCTGGCAGCAGCGCCGGTCAGAAGCAGTGGACGCAGTGTCCAAGGCGTTGCGCGAAGGAGCCCTTGAAGGGGAAACGGCGGAGGCGCTTGCGCGAACCGTGCATAAGCTGGCCGGAACCGCAGGCATGTTTGGCGAGGATGAGCTGGGCAGGAAAGCCGGCGCTTTGGAGCGAGGGCTAAAATCCACTCTGCCTCAGGAGGAGCGCGCGCAGTTAGCCCAGGATTTGCTAGACGCAGCTTGACCCGCACAAACCAAAACGGCGGCCCCCATTCGGGAGCCGCCGCTTCTGTTTCGGTAGTGACCTACGACTTAGAATTCGTAAGTTACACCGACTTGAATTTGCCAAACCGATGGCGCACTCGAGAAACGCTGATCTCGCGGAGCGAGGAAGTTGACATATTCATATTGTCCTGCAGCATTAATCTGCGTTTGAACGACCGGAACATTGTACTCAAAGCCATTTTGGCTCAGCGTATTCCAAGTGCTGTCGATCAGGTTCAACGCGTTCTCAAGGTCGAAGATCAGTTTGAAACGGTCGGTTCCAAAGAAACCAGGCAGCTCCTGTGAAACACGAAGATCCAGATCCCAGTAGTCATCGCTCTCGAACGCGTTACGCTCAACAATTTCACCGCGGAATTGGTCAAGACCGCTTTCGGTGAGGAACGTGTTAAACGCTGCCAAATTGAACCCAGCATTGTACACGACCGTAGGGTCGTTTTCTGTCGGTACATAGAGCAACACACGGTCTTCAAATGCGCGTGAATCGCCAAACGGGTTAAATCCATTGCCACCGGGACCACCGAATGGGGTAGTCTCGTAGTTGTAGCTGAACGGCTGACCGGTACGATACTTCAGGAAGAAGGTGAACGATGTAGTGTTCTCTCCGATGAGGTCCTTTTCCAGATTGAGACGGAAGATCGCATTGTGTGCACGTGACGCGTTGGACCGCCCAACCGTTGGGTTATTGATATCAACCTTCGAGAAGTTGCCGAAGTTCGACACCGCACGGCTCGATGTAAGCGGTTGGATCTCGGTTACGTCTTGGTAGCTGTAACCAAGAGTTACAGAACCACCAATGCCCAATGGACCTGCTTCTTGGCTCCAATTATTACTAAGCGAAGCACTAAGGATATGGCCCTGACCACCTTCGCCGTTTGTCAGCAGATAGTCACTGGTACGACGCGCTGTACAGGTCTCGGGAGTTGTCTGACATGCTGGATCGTTGAAATCCACCTGACGATATAGCGGACGACCATCAGGGGCCGTGCCAATCTGAGCAAGCGTCAAATCCTGCACAAACAGGGGGTCGTAAGACTTCGAATAGATGTAATCCAATCCGAGGCGCCATCCCGAGTTAAACTGATGGTCGACGCCTAAGTTCGCGCGCAGGAAATGCGGGACGTTAAAATTGGGGTCTACAGCGTTGACTTCACCGTCGCCCGCCACGAGCAAACCGTTCGCACCGGCTGGAACATTGAAACCATCGGTGGTGAGCGGGATCCCGGCTGCAGTGAGATCACCCTCATCCACATCGTCCAAGGTAATACCATTGTTAGTGTAGCTGTTCGAGAACAGAACGGTTGGATCACCGCCAGAGAAGATGCCAACGCCGCCACGAAGCGTGGTCGTACCGGCAAATGTTTCGCCGGCATCATAACTGAAACCAAAGCGCGGCTGCAAAATGTCAAGCTGATCAAACGCGTTCTGGTTGGTAAAACCATAGCGCTGCTGGAAGGTCGGGTTGCCCAGCGGCTTGTTGCTTCCATTATACATGTCGTAACGCAGGCCGAGCTGCAGCGTCAGGGCGTCAGTGGCAAGCCATTCATCCTGAATATAGAAGCTGTAAATATCCCGTTGGAACGAAGCCGCAGCATCGTTCACATCGCCCGACACAGCACCACGGAACCGGAATGCAGACGGGGTCTGCGCTTGCAGGTCAGCAAAGTTGTCAAACACTGCAACCCCGTTTGCACTCTGTACAAACAGGTTGAACACGTCGTAGCGATCATACTCTGCGCCGATCGTGAAGTTGTGGTCGCCAGCAGTCAGGAAACCAGCAATCTTAACCTGGTCGGTGGTGGTACGCAGATCATTGCCTTGACGGAATTCATCAGGGCCGAGGAACAGCGTTCCGCCGCCTGGCGTTGTGACTTCGAATTCTTGGAAGTCGACACCGTTCAAGCTGTCCTGAACATCCCTGTTTTCAATTCGGGAAACACGAACTTCAGTCGAGAAATTATCTGACCAGTCAGAGAACAAACGCAGTGAGTAGCTGTCGATCGAGTTACCCGACTGATAATAGTTCGACGACAGACCAAGCTCATCATCACGAGCATCTGTGTTCTGTGGTGTGACAAAATCTTCGCGAGTGCGCTGGTAGTTGAAAGCAGCACGGTGTCTGTCGCTAATATTCGCATCGAGACGAACTAAAACACGCTCTGTGCTGCGCGGAATCGAATTGAGAATACCGCCCGGATCGAAACCGTATGCAGTATTCAGGATATTCTGAACGTCGGCAATGTCCTGCTGGGTAATCGCTGCGGTTTCGTTTGCCACACCAGAGCCAGCTGGACCATCATCCAGGCCGGAAGTGCCATCTTCACGGTCGTAAGTAATGTGGAAGAAAAGTTTATCTTTGACGATTGGACCGCCAAGATAAGCACCATACTTTTTCGTCTCGAATTCACCCAGACTAATCGTTCGACCGTCTACTGTATCACCAACCAGGCTGTCGCTGTTGTAGTAGAAGAAGCCGCCACCGTGAAACTCGTTAGTACCAGACTTGGTAACAACGTTCACGTTACACCCTGAGAATAGGCCGTACTGAACATCGTAAGGAGCGAACTCAACCGAGACAGCCGAAAGCGCTTCGAATGGGAATGGCTGTGACTCACTCGGGAAACCGCTGTCGTTAAGGCCGAAACCATCATCTTGGCGGACGCCGTCAACGGTCAGCGAGTTCACGCGCGTCGATGCGCCGAGACAAGAAACTGTACCGCGGTTGCTTGTCGAGTCAGGGAATGTGGAGTCGAGGAGAACGCGAGGATCGGTTTGAATGACGTCGCGAATATCACGGCTAAGCGATGGCTGGTCTTCCAATACTTCGATACCGAAAGATGTGCCGGGGCCAAGTGCTCGCGGGGCGCTCGAGATGGCCGAGGCCGTAACCACGATTTCATCATCATCGCCAACATCAGCGCCAAGCGCGAACCGAAGCGATGTCGAATCCGAAAGCGATACAAAAATACCGTCAGCCCGCTCACCCTGGTAGCCAGCAGCATTGGCAGAAATCGTGAATGGTCCGCCCACTTCCAAATTACGGAAGCTGAAATTGCCGTTCTGCGATGTCGAAACAGTGCTCGTACGACCGTTGCGAGTATCGGTGAGAACAACAACTGCGTTGCCCACTGGATCCCCGGCCTCGTCAGTAACGACACCTTGAACCGACGACGTGACTTCTTGAGCCGAAGCCGGAGCAGCCACCATGGCCGTTGCGGAAAGGCTGACAACACTGGCAGCCAAGAGATATTTGAGTTTCATGAGAGACAGTCCCTATTTGACGATCTGAACGTGACGGAAAGCGGCAGTAATTAATTCGGTGTGCGCCCGTTAGGAGCGATACATTACGCGCAAAAGGGTTTTTATGACCGGATCATGACGGGTGCACAGATTCTTATGCACAGCCAACCATACTTCTTCTAAGCAACTGTTTTATCATGCTTTTGTAATGTTGCTGCATTGCAACACGATTCAACTAATCGGATTCCGATTGTAACCAGTGGCGATATCAGACCGAATCAGGCGAGATTAATCTCGCGGAGTCGCTGGAGCAGGAAGTCGTGACTCGAAATCGGCTCGGGCGAGTTTTCGTCCGCGCAGGATGGCAGCGTTTCGATCACATAATCGGGCCGGAAATGCAGAAAGAACGGCATTGAATAGCGCGCGCGATAGGCAGCATCGCCTTTCGGGTTAACCACCCGGTGCGTGGTCGACACCAGCCGGCCATTGGTCAGGCGGTCGAGCATATCGCCGATATTCACAACCAGAGCGCCTTCGGGCGGATCGATTGCGAGCCATTCGCCATCGGCCTTAAGCAGTTCCAGCCCAGCCTCCTCAGCCCCCAGCAGCAGCGTGATAGTGTTGATATCGCCATGCGCGGCGGCACGAATTGCGCCTTCCGCCTCTTCGCCTTCCAGCGGCGGATAACGCAGCAGCCGCATCACCGAATTGCCATCTTTGACCGTTGCGTCGAAGAAGTCCTCTTCAAGCCCCAGGCCCAAAGCGATAGCCCGCAGCACGCGACCACCCGCTTCTTCGAATGCAGCATAAAGCGCTTCGAATGTCTCGCGGAAACCATCGACTTCGCTGGGCCAGATATTGGGTGCCATAAATTCGGACAACTCGTGCCCCTCGGGCAAATCGCGCCCGACATGCCAGAATTCTTTCAGATCGTGGACCTGCGCGTCCTTGGCTTTCTCGGTACCGAACGGGGTATAACCGCGCGCGCCGCCGCCATCTTTCAGGATATACGCGCGTTTGACCTCTTCGGGCAGCGCGAAAAATGCTTTGGACATCTCCTCTGCCCGCGCGATGAGATCGGCAGGAATACCGTGATCGCGGATCACCGCAAAACCATATTCGGCAAAGCTGGAACGCAGCTCCTCCGCAACTTCGGACAGCGGGCGCGCAATCGAAACAGAGGCAATGTCAGTCATGAGTCGCTACTTAGTACGGAAGGAATAGCCCCGCCAGTGCTGCACTCATCAAATTGGCCAGCGAGCCTGCAGCCAGAGCACGTAGGCCGAGCTTGGCTATAACGGGACGTTGATTGGGGGCGAGACCACCCGTAACCGCCATCTGGATCGCGATCGAGCTGAAATTCGCGAAACCGCACAATGCAAAGGTGACAATCGCACGGCTGCGATCACCGAGCACTTCCGGTCCCATCGCGCCAAGATTGATGAAAGCGACAAATTCGTTGAGCACGATTTTGGTGCCGAACAATCCGCCGGCAACCTGGCTTTGCTCCCACGGGACGCCCAGCAAAAACATTACCGGCGCAAAGACATAACCGATCAATTGCTGGAAGCTGACATCGGGATAGCCGAACCAGCCACCTACCCCGCCCAGAATGCCGTTCGCTAGAGCGACGAGCGCAACGAACACCATCACCATCGCACCAACGGCGACCGCTAGCTTCACGCCGGTCTGCGTACCTTGCGCTGCGGCCTCGATCACATTGGCTGGCTTGTGCCCTTCTTCGAAAGTCTCGGCGATCTCGACCTCTTTGGGTTTGCCGCCCTCCACCAAAGCGCCGGGCCCTTCTGCACTGATCCGAGCATCGGGGAGTTCGATTTTCTCCGACTCCACTCCGGCCAGCTCGGCAGCATCGCGGGCAAGCTCGCTCTCGTCATCAGGCATGATGATTTTCGCCATCAGAATGCCGCCCGGGGCAGACATAAAGGCTGCAGCGAGCAGGAACGGCACCGCCTCAGAGCCGATAAAGCTGGCATAGGCAGCAAGGATAGTGCCTGCGACGCCAGCCATACCAACGCTCATCAGGGTGAACAATTTGCTCGGTGTCAAAGCCGCCAAGTAGGGGCGCACCACCAGCGGGCTTTCCGACTGGCCGACGAAAATATTTGCGGCGCTACCCAACGCTTCGACCTTGCTGATCCCGGTGATCCAGCCAATCGCTCCGCCAACCCACCGGACCAAACGCTGCATGATACCCCAGTGATAGAGGATGGAGACGATGGCTGCGAAGAACACGATCACAGGCAGCGCTGCGATGACAAAAGTATTGGTGAACGGGTTGTCGTCCATACTGCCGAACACTGCCTCGATCCCGACTTTGGAATAGTCGAGCAAAGCGATCACCCCGTCCGACAGGAAAGAGATAGCCTGCACGCCCCATGGAGTACGCAGAACCAGTAGCGCCATCAGAGCCTGCAATAGGAAAGCAGCGCCCACGACGCGCAATTTGATGCGCCGTTTGCCGGTCGACAGCAGAAACGCAATGCCAAGGATAGCGGTAATGCCGAGCAGGCTAGTTAGGATCGGATGCATAGTCTCTTTCGCTAATTCATCGGGGCCCCTCGCCCGAATCTTCGCGTGATCCCTTCGCCTTTTGCGGCGCGTCAGTCAAACCATCTACCCACAGGCGAACGGGGTGCGGCGGCTTCCCTTTTTGCGCAGGTGGCAATAGTCAGCAACCTATGACCGAGAACCAAACCGCGCCGCAGGGCCCAACGCCTATCACTCCATCGCTCTTCTTCATTGGGTTGCTGTATGGCGGTATGACCGTGATCGCGGGCGTGTTGGGCTTCAAGCAAGTCGCGCTTGGCCCACTCGCTGTGGAAGCAGGCATTTTCGCATTTCTGATGTTGGTTGTGCTGTCGAGCACTACGGCTCAGTTGCACGGGCAGGCCATGGCAAACCGGTTGGTACTTTGGGGCTTCGTACCTCTCGCGGCATCTGCCGTCTTGGTTGTGCTGGTCCTGTTCTTGCCGCCGTCAGACAAAATGCCGGTAGAGAACATCACCGCCTTCGAGACGGTCCTCTCGCAGACGCCGCGGATTATGATGGCGGGGCCGGTCGCCTACGGTGTGTCGCTGTTTCTCAATGTCTGGATCTTTTCCAAACTGCGCGGCAGTGGTGACGATACGGGGACAGTCGGCCTGATGGTTCGCGGGGCAATTGCCTCGGCGCTCAGCCAAGCCATCGACACGCTGATCTTTATCACGCTGGCATTCTATGGCGAGTTTCCAATTGGATCGCTGCTGGCGGGTCAAATGCTGGCCAAGGTGGTGCTGTCGCTAGTGCTAGTGCCGTTCCTGATTACAGGCTTCGTGCAGTTCGCCCGGTGGCTTGACCGCGAACAGGCTTAGCCTCGCGCGAAAACCGCAAGGCCTGCAGCCGGTAGGATGCGCTCTCCGATCATTGGTTCGCCGCACAATGCATCGGGCACAGCGCGCGCTTCATTTCGGTAGTTAAACACGAAGGCGAATTCGCCCGACTTCCGGATGCGTAATCCTTCGGGCATTTTGACAGTTTCAAGCCCCGCATCTTCAGCTGCACGCGCAACAATCACGTCGATCACGTCACCCTCTGGCCAGGTTGCACAATAGCGGACATTGCCCTGCTTCCAGCATGCGACCGTACCATCACCCGCAACCAGTTCAGCATCAGCGTCGGTCTCCAGATGGTCTAGCCAGCGCCGGCCCGCCCAGCCTTCCCCCTGGTGCTCGATACCTGCGCGAAGGCTCTCGCTGCGGGTTACTTTGCCATCAAACACCCATTGCAACTTCCCCGGTGCAAGTTCCGGCGGGATCGTGAGATCGTCAGTTTTGCTACCGCTACGCGGCCCGATGATGATCTGTCCACGGAACGCCTTCAACCGCTCCGCCAACTCGCCAGACACAATCGGCGCGCACGGAAGCACGGCCATTGCGTAGCCATCAAGCGATGCTGACGGCGCTACAATATCGACATTCAGTCCCTGTTTCCGCAGCGCGGTATAGGTATAAAACGCCGCCCAAAGCGCCGACAGACCTTCACCTTGCGGCTGCGTTGCAGTGACCCATTCGGATGGATAGCTAAACACCAGTGCGGCGTCTTTCACGGGCGCGCCAATATCACCGAGGCGTTCTACCTCTGGTGCGACCTGCTGCGCCTCCTTGAGACCCGGCGCAGCTTCACCATCGGGCCGCAGCAAGCCAGCATGCATCTGCTCCTGCGCAAACGGAGCCTGCCTCCAGCGGAAATAGCTGACCAGTTCCGCGCCGTGCGCCATCGCTTCCAACGTCCATAGCCGCACCATGCCGGGTAGCGGCGCGGGGTTGTTTCGTGCCCAATTCACAGGCCCCGGCTGCTGCTCGATGACACCCCAGCGGCCGTTCTTACCGCATCCGCGATATAAATCGTGATGGAACGCCGCTATGTCGGGATGTCCCTGCCGGACATAGTCATGCCGATCCGCCTCGCTGAACGCGTACATCTCTAGGAAGCCAAGCGGATAGCTGTCCCACATCACCACATCGAGCTGTTTGCCCAGATCGTGATGGTCAAAATCGGGATAGAAGCCCATCGCGTTGTGCATCACATCACGGCCCGGCGAAAGTTCGCGGAGGATATCGGCCTGCGCCTTATCGAAGCTGACGACCTGATCGGAGGAGAACCTGCGGAATGCCAACCAATGCGAGGGATTGGCTTCGGTCACAGTCAGGTTCGGCAGATCAATCTCCTCGAAGCTGCGGTATTCCATGCTCCAGAAGACATTACCCCATGCCTCGTTCAGCGCCTCAACCGTGCCGTATCGATCTGCAAGCCACAGCCGGAATGCATCGCGCGCGCTATCCGAGAAGCTGTGGACCGTATCGTGGCACCCGTACTCATTATCGGTTTGCCACATGATTATCGCCGGATGCTCGCCATATCGCCCTGCCAAAGCCCGCGTGATCCGGGCGGCTTCTTCACGGTAGCCAAGGTGGCTGAAACAATAATGCCGCCGCGAACCGAACCCCCGTACTTTCCCGTCGGCATCGACCGCAAACATATCAGGCATTTTATCGCACAGCCATTTTGGCGGGGTAGCAGTCGGCGTGCCGAGAATAATCCCCAGGCCCGCCGCATGCAGAACCTCTATCGCCTGATCCAGCCACTCCCATTCAAAACGGGCCGGTTCCGGCTCAATCCGGCTCCACGCAAATTCCCCGATCCGCACGCGAGACAAGCCCGCCTCGACCATACGGCGCGCATCGTCTGCCCACATATCCTGCGGCCAGTGTTCCGGATAATAACACGTTCCCAATCGCATCCGCGCCCAATGCACCGGAAAGCAAGGCTTTGTCACGCATTTCAGCACTCCGTCCATAGCTGATATCTATGCTCGACATGCGGATTATTGCTGGCTCGATCGCGCATGCAGGCGCACGATTTGCATATGGCAAAAGGTAAAAATGTGGTCGTGATCGGCGCTGGCATCATTGGCGTCACAACCGCGCACGCCTTGGCCAGAACGGGGTGGAAAGTCACAATGCTCGACGCGCGCGAAGGCCCCGCGCTCGGCACCTCGCTCGGTAATGGTCGGCAGCTGAGTTACAGCCATACCGATGCGCTGGCCAATCCACGCCTGCTCGCGAAGATTCCCGCTCTCGCTATGGGGCTAGACGACGCATTCCAACTAAGCTTGCGCCCCGAACCGGCGCTATTGGAATGGCTTGCCCGGTTTGTCCGCAACTGCACGGCCGCCCGTTTTCGTGGGAATACGTTAGCATGCTTGTCGGTTGCACAACGATCGCGGCGTGAGCTTGATCTGTTCCTTTCAGAAAATCCCATCGATTTCCAGTATAGCAATCCCGGAAAACTGGTGCTCTTCCGAAGCAAAACGGAGCTTGCGCACGCTGCCCAATCGATGGATCTGAAAGTCTGTAATGGAACGGTGCAGCGCGCTGTCGGCAGGGATGAGGCCCTGGCGCTGGAACCAGCGCTAGGGCAATGCGGTCACGAACTTGTAGGCGCGATCTATTCACCTGCGGACGGCGTCGGCAATTGCAGTCTTTTCGCCACGCAATTGGTAAAGCACACCCAGCGCGAATATGGCCTCAATTATTTGCGCAATGCGCTCGTCACATCAATTAGCGAGCGGACCGACGGAATGCAGATTGAACTGGCTGACGGCAATATTTTTCAGACGCCGATGGCGGTGATTTGCACCGGGCATGAAAGCGCATCCCTGCTCCGGCGATTGGGTCACCGCATTCCGGTTCAGCCCATGAAGGGCTATTCCTTCACAGCTCCGCGCGGGCCAAACCCACCGACGATATCAATAACCGATAGCGCGCACCGCTTGGTGTTCACAGATATTGGCGATCAGGTTCTTGTGGCCGGAATTGCCGATCTTGGTGATGGTAGTGCCAAACTGGACGAGAAAAGAATTGAAACAGTTCTGAATACCGCCCGCAAAGCAATGCCGGATGCTGCCGATTATGACGCCGCGACCAGTTTCTGGACTGGTCATCGGCCTGTCACGCCCAACTCGCAGCCAATCACAAAACGGCTTGGCCGATCACTGGCGGTCAACACCGGACACGGTATGCTCGGCTGGACGATGGCGATGGGATCAGCAGCGATATTGGCTGAGGAACTGGCACAAGAGTAGGTCAGTCGCAGGCAGTTATGCTCGCAGGAGATTGTTTGAGAAGCGGCTTTCCCGACAGAGCGCCAGTGTAGCGGCCATCCTTGATTGCCAGCGCGCCATTAACGAGAAGATGGCGCACCCCTACAGATAGTTCGCGGGGGTTCTGATAGCTGGCTACCGGTGCAAACTCCTCCGGGTCAAACACCACGACATCTGCCGCATAGCCTGGCTTCAGATAGCCACGATCGGTCAGGCCGATAATCTCCGCGGTCTTGCCGCTGCTGCGTCTGATAAAGCGCGCAAGCGGCATGCCCTCTTTTTTCACCAGATCGCGATAGGCTTTGGGAAAGCTGGCATATTTGCGTGGGTGGCCCGTCGATCCGTCTGATCCGGTGACGACCCAGTCCTGTACGGCAAAGGCTGCGATGTCTGCTTCGTTCATATTGAAAGACGCAAGCCGAGCATCACCCTGCTTCAAGATCGCAATCGCGCTATCAACCGGCTCGCGCTCTTCCGTTTTGGCAATGTCGGCCAGAGTGATGCCTGTCACAATATCAATCCCGCCCAGCGGTGCAGTGATCAGCAAACGGTCGGCACCACCGCGTCGCTCCAGCCCAGCGATCATGCCATTGCGTATCCTTTTTGCTTCCTCCTCCACAGAGAGTCGCTCGCGAAGCCTGGCTAACCCGCCCTCAAGTGCCCATCGCGGCACAAGTGCGTTTGAAATGCGCGTACCGGAGGCAGCCCAGGGATATTGGTCAGCAGTAACGCGCAAGCCGTCGGAGCGAGCCTCCTCAATCGCTGCAATCATCTTGGAGCTGTGGCCCCAAACTTCCGGGCCAAGTGCTTTGATATGCGCGATATGCACCGGCAGAGCCGCCTGCACACCAATCTCTATCGTCTCTTGCACCGCGCCGCTCACTGTAATATTATACGTACTCTCGTCGCGCATATGCGTGTCGTAATAGCCGCCGAACTCGCCTGCGATTTTCGCCAGCGCAATCACTTCATCAGTTTTGGCATAATTCTGCGGGACGTAATACAGCCCGGTAGAAAGGCCCCATGCGCCATCGCACATTGCCGAACGCATTGCGGCTTTCATCTGCGTGAGCTCAGTTGAAGTCGGCGCGCGATTGGCGGTGCCCAATACAGCTTCGCGGATCGGCCCAAACCCAGCGAGAAAAGCGACATTGGTGCCTACTCCCATTTGTGCGGTTCGCGAGGCCAGCTCGGCGATATTTGTATCACCGAACCCGTCATTGCCGATAACCACTGTGGTCACGCCCTGATGAGCAAAGGGAAGGTTGGCGCGGCGCATTTCATCGTTCGAAGCAAGATCGCTGGTTGCATGGGTATGCGGATCGATAAAGCCCGGCGCGACGACCAACCCCCGTGCGTCAATTGTGGATACGCCGCGATAGTTAGGACTGTCGTGATCAAAGATGGCGATTATTTCGCCATCATCAATGGCCAGATTGGCAGAGACAGCGTCCCCTCCCGAACCATCATAGATTGCGCCACCTGTAATCAGCAGATCGACCTGTTGCATGATGGTTTGCCCGCTTGCAGCATCAGCCGCCACAGTTTGGCATGAGGCCAAGCCAAGCATGGTTCCCACCGCACAGGCGGCACGGTGCAGACCGATCATGGCTTCGGCGTCGCGAGCAACGTTTCCATCATCGCGATTGCAGATTGTTCACCAATGCGCCGAACCAAGATACGATCCGTCTCATCGCCGATCTCGAACGTAATCGCAGGCGCGCCATATGTGTCGAAGATGTGCGCTTTGGAAATTGGTCGCCCTACGGTGTGGCGCGCATCACGGTTCACTTTATAATCCGGCATTAGCTGCTGATACCGCGCGAGCCAATCGCGCGTGAAGAGTGGCGGATCGGTCGGCAATTCATCGGGAATCGTGTAAAAGACGTCCCTGTTGGTTGAATGGAAATCGAGCATCAACCGAAGCTGCTGATCAGGATTGTTTGCTATTTCTTCGAGCAAACCTTGCATCAGCTTGGTCTCAGGCTGAGTGAATGGTCCCCAATCCCGGTTCAGATCAACCCCGCCGGTATTGTGCCGCCAGTGTCCCCGGACGACGCCGTCGGGATTTACCAACGGTACAACCTCGGTGTGGAACCGCGAGCGATATCGCTTTGCCAGATCGCTATCGCCGAGGAGCGTTTCCACAAAGGGAAACATAGCTAAAGCACCGGTAATTTCTGGCGGATGCTGCCGGCCGACGAGCAAAATCACTTCCTTCTGGCCGCCTGCAGGATCGGCAATTGCCATCGCCTCTATATCACGCCCTTCGGCAGATTTCCCCAACAAGCGCCGTGTAGCGGCAGAAGATTGGGTTACGCGGCTCAGCCACGCGTCATAAGTCGATGGCGGTATGATTTCCTGTGCAGCAATAAACACCGGTTGGTTGTTCAGCTTCAGCTTGATCGTCGCCGTTCGATCATCGCCTTCTCCTTCGACGGTCACTGCTTTCGGCGGAATATATTCCCACGAGATGCCATCAGTGCTCATCTTGGGCCAATATCGGTGACCGCATTTGGGGTAATTGAGTTCAACCGTAACGCGGCCTCTACGCGCGGGTGTCAGCCTGAAGGCATACCACGCGCTGCAATTGATCTGACCTTCATCTTCCGGCGCGATGGTCAACGCAAAGCGTTTTTTTCCTTTAACCTGGCAATCGGCAAAGGCACCCGTTGGGAAAGCCTTGTCGACCGTGGCAGCTTTGCTTTCGCATGCAGCCGCGGGCGCTTTAGCAACTTCTGTTGCGCTGGATGTAGTAACAGGTGCCGCCAAGGCAGCAGCAAACAGCACGAAACTCATGCCCGGTTCCTTTCATTGGCGCGGAGCAAGCCGAAGCCTGCCCCGCCAGCCGATTTAGAAGTTCTTGCGAATCGAGAAAGTGAAGTTACGCCCACGGGCGTTGTGTAGGTTACTGAAGAAACCATAACTCTGATCAGCCAGAGGCGGCGCTTCATTCGTGAAATTATTGATACCGAAGCGGATGCGAGTACCGTCGATCGCGCTATCAGTGTCATCAATCGTGTAACTGATCGATGCGTTCATCACGAACCAGTCACTGACGGGATAGAACGATCCTGGATCAGGGTTAGGATTGCCGTTAATATCGTTCGCGTTCTGCGTAACACTATCGTCGAATACTCCACCGACGTAACGACCGAACAGGCTGGCCCGCACCGGTCCAGAGCGCCAGTTGAGCGCGGCAGTCCAGCGCCATTTCGGACGGCCGTTGATTTCGCGAAGTTGGCCGATGTCACTAATTACGATACTGTCGGGCAGAGTGCCATCAGTAACCGCATCAAGCAGTTCCTGCCCGTCCGGCCCGGGCGACTGGAAGAAGCTCTCGAGATATGCCGCATTTGCGGATATCTTGAATTCGCCCAGCTTCCCGATTTCGCCAATGTCATACAACAGCCCGAAATCCATTCCCTTGGTGGTCCGGCTATCCAGATTTAGGTAGGGGTCAAGCACTTGCGAAACGTCGCCAACCGCGTCCAATCCGGTGCCCGCGAATAGCAATATCTGATCAGCGTCGGGCGCTTCGCGGATGACGTTGGGGTTTGTGGTACCGTTCAGCCTGCGCAGCAGATCAAGCGCAATCGCATTGTCATCACCGAACACCCCGACGATGCCATCTTGCTGTACACGCCAATAATCGGCGGTGAGAGTCAAGCCGGGAATGAACGACGGAGTAATTACGACGCCCAAATTGATACTTTCTGTTTCTTCCGGCTGAAGCTGGTCTGTTCCCGACCGTAAGCTGACCGTACCTTCGCCTGCGCAATTATCGAAATTGGCGATTTCGCCTTTTTGTATCTGGGCAAAGCACTGCACATAATCGTCACGCGTATTTACACGGGTAGTGCCCAGATCGTTCACTTGCACAAGGTTTGGTGCACGGAACCCCTGCGACCACGCACCGCGCAGCATCAAGCTGTCGAAGACTGTCCACGACGCAGCGACGCGCGGAACGATTGCGGTTTCCTTGATATCGGAGAAACGTTCGATCCGGCCAGCCAATTGCAGGCTAAGCGCCTGCACCAGCGGAATATCCATGTCGTCCGACACAAGCGGAACGAATGCCTCAGCAAATCCAGACAATACATTGCGACCGCCGCTAGTATCGGGTGACGGGCTTGAGCCCAGCACATCGCTACCGAAAAAATTACCTGTTACCGAATCCGTGAATGTAATCGTTCCATCAAGCCGATCATCACGGTCATCGATAAAGGTTTCGCGGCGAAATTCCACGCCGGTCGCCAACCCGACATCACCGCCTGGCAGCGTAAACAGATCGGACTTCGAAACCTTGAAATCAGCCAAGGCCAAAGTTGTTTCGCCTTTACGAAACACATCGATGGTGATCGAATCAATCGCCGCCTGACTGCTCGGTGTGCAATCGCCCTGCTGCGGAACGGGAAGCGATGGCTCAAAACATCCGCCGTTGAACGGGTTGTAAGCCGTCGGGTCATTGCGGTTAATCGCATTTTGGAACTGGGTGGTCGAAATACGATTTTCTGTAAGATCGGTTTTGTTGGCCTGATGGTAAACAAAGCCGGTATCGAAGTCCCAACCCAAGAGGTCGCCCTTGAAGCCAGCGACAATCCGGAAATCGTTCTTGTCGACAGTGCCCCGACGCGGTCCGCCATCGATCACACGATAGCGCTCCATTATCAAATCGCGCCCGGACGCCGAAACATTGAGCAAGCCGCTGGTCAGACGATTGGGGTTGGGTGATCCATCGAGCAGCGTGGTCGCTCCCAGAGGATTAAAGTAGGCGTTGCGCGAAATGCCAATCGGCACGGCAGTGAGGTTCGCGCTGGATTCGCGCAGCCGACTCGACTTCGAACGATAGAACGACCCCTCGAGATAGAATTCAACTGTATCGCTCAATTCATGATTGAACAACAAAGTCGCATTGTAGCGATCTTTAGTCGAGTATAGCGTCCGGTCAGCGTCGAGATCATAACGCAAAGCGATATCAACCGACGTTCCGTTATCTGCGCAAATTCCACCACCCAAATCCAAACGGCAACCAGAAAAGCTGTTGGGCTGAATTTGGAAGTCATCGTCCCCGATAGTAGTCGATCCGCGTGCGCCAGAGCCTTGAATGTCGAACTGTCCCCAAGGCGTCAGAGTCGATGTATTGCGGAAGTTTGAATCGCCTTCAAAAGGGGTCCCGACAAGGCGCGGATCACCGCGGCGGTCACTGCTGGCGGAATAGAACCTATCAGTAGCGGGTGCGCCATTCTCGTGAAAATAGTTACCATAAAGCGTCAGGTTGCTACGCCCTTCGTTGAAGTCAAACCCCACACCGCCACGAAAGCTCGTATTGTAAAGCCCCGTCCCGTCAGAGACACGGTAATTGGCCTGCGCGAAGCCGCCTGTTCGGTTACCGCGCAGTACAGTATTGACGACCCCAGCAACCGCATCCGCGCCGTAGATCGCAGAAGCACCATCGCGCAGAACTTCGACCCGGCGGACCCCGCCTGGCACGATGGAGTTGGTATCGGGCGAGACCACAGGGACCAGCAATTCGGTCTGGAAACCTGGATCCAGCGTCATGCGCCTTCCGTTGATCAGCAGCAAAGTATTGCCAGTGCCAAGCTCGCGCAGGTTGATCGAGGCGATATCACCGCGCGCGCCATTGACGCCGCCAGTGGTATTCTGTTCGTTGAAAGCGACTGACCCAGCCTGTGGAATTGCTCGGAATAATTCGTCACCCGACGATGGGTTGATCGTTTCGATGGCCTCCTCGTTCAAAACGGTCACCGGCAAAACATCATCGATCTGAGCCCCACGAATCTGCGTACCCGTCACGACGATCACATCATCGTCGGCGCCCGGTTCAGTGCTCACATCAGCGGTGTCTTGAGCAACATCGCCAGTGTCCTGCGCGACTGCGGCTGTACTAAAGCCGGTCAGCGCCGTTCCGCAAAGAAGGCCAATCATAGTGCTGCGTGAAAACTTCATCGTGTATCTCCCCAAATACGACAGGGCTCGCCTTCCGTTCATAAGAATGCGAGCATGTGATTGTCTCCTGCAACATTTGATCCATTATCGCAAACGCAGTGATCGATAATTTCACGGACAGGGTATAGCGCTGGGTTATGGTGCGTTGTGCTGGATGGCAGCAATCCCCTTTGCGAGATCGTTCAACACGCCTTCCAATGCGCCAATTGCTCGTTCCAGCAGCTGTTGATCAGGATGATCTTTGCAATATCCCGCATAGATCGTGAAAGCGGGTAGATCGTCCAACGGATAGCGGTGCAATCCCGCTCCTAGCTGAGAATACGCAGTGAATTGGTCGGTGACCGCCAATCCAGCCCCTTTTCGAACCATCGCCAGTGCAACGTGATATGTGTGGGTCGTCACAACCTTGTTGGGCTTGATTTCGCGATCATCCAGAGCCCGGCTCACTATGGCGGCTAGCGGACCGCTCTCGGTTAGACCAACATAAGCAGTTTCGTGAACCAGAGAGAGATCGATGTGCTTCGTATCGGTTGTCAAGCTGTTGGAAGACACCAAGACAAACCCACCGGTGCCCACTGGCCGCGATTCAACCCCGTGCCGAGCAATCGGTTCGAAGCCTATGCAAAAATCGGCGCGATTCTCAGCCAGAGCCCCCGCAATTTCGTCAGAGTGCAGCGTGGTGAGCTCAACGCTGGAACCAATGGGGCCGCTACTGAGCAACGCCGCGAGTTCGGGTCCAACCGACAGGCTGAGGGATGGCAACACGCCCACACGCAGATGCCCATCTTTACGCTCGCGCATATTCTCCAGCGCCCGATTGAATGACGCAAGGCGGCCGTAGATATCCTCCGCTTCCTGGAACAGTTCGTCCGCTGCGGCAGTTGCGATCAGCCGCCCTTTTATCCGGCGGAAAAGATCAAAACCCAACTGATCTTCGGCGTGGCGCAATACCTTGCTCACCGAAGGCTGCGAAACGTTCAGCTCGCGCGCCGCGCCGCTGATCGAGCCGGTGCGGTACACGTGGTAAAAAATCTCGATTTGCCTTAGCCGCATAAGTCGACATTGCGGCGGCCTATTCCATTTGGCAATAGCAGCCGAGCTAAGTCCTCGTCGGTGATGTGTAGTTTTTTGCGCGTCCTGACCTTACGAAAGTACCGCGCAACAAATGTGGCGCAGGATGCCAGACTTTACCAAATGTCTAACAGTCGATTTGAGGTCGGTCACTCAACGAAATACCAGCACTAAGGTTGGTGGCGGAGACGGAGGGATTCGAACCCTCGATAGGTTGCCCTATACACGCTTTCCAAGCGAGCGCGATCGACCACTCTGCCACGTCTCCGCATCGCCGTTGGGCCTGAGCTTTGGGCGAAGCAGCGCCTCTAGCTTTGTAGGGGGGCTTTCGCAAGACGGTTTCGGGTGGCACTGTGCTTCTTATGAAGAAACAACTCCTGCTGGCCGCCGCCGCATTCGCCCTTGCCGTTCCCACAGCCGCACAGGAGGCTGAGCCGGAGGGGGCACCATCCCCCAACCAGATCGTCAATGCTGCACCAAAAGAGGAGTGGATAAGCATTCCCGCAGAAGATTTGCTGATTATGACGCTTTCGCCGGATGCCAATGGTGAATCGCGCACCGTCACGATCCAGCTGATGCCCGCCCCCTTCAGCCAAGGCTGGGTTGAGAATATCCGCACTTTTGCCCGCGCCAAATGGTATGACAATATTACCGTCAACCGTGTGCAGGACAATTACGTCGTGCAATGGGGCGATCCAAATTACGATAATCCAGAGGCTGAGGGGGAGACAAAAGCGCTGCCGGAGGGACTGCACGCCATTCCTGAAGATTGCTACAAAACAGATTTTGGCAACAATAAGTGCACGTTCACGGTGCCGAATGTGATGGACCTTCTCACAACTGCCGAAGCAGCTGCCGCTGATGCGGAAGCCAGTGCAATATCCGCCGGTCAAGCGTTATTAGACGTCTATGGAAATGAACTTCCAAGTATCGATATAGAGAATACACAAACCTCAACGACCAAAGAAGGTTGGCATGAGCGCGACAGCTATGCACCTTGGGTCGAGTTCTACGCTGGTTGGCCTGTCGCAGCAGAACAAGCGAACACGGATTGGAAATTTTGGCCGGTCCACTGCTACGGCATGGTCGGCGTCGGGCGCAGCTACTCACCCGATACCGGTTCTGGCGCAGAGCTATATACCGTCATCGGTCATGCACCGCGGCATCTGGACCGCAATATCGCACTGGTTGGGCGGATCATTTCGGGAATGGAGAATCTCTCCAGCCTGCCGCGCGGATCGGGTGCGCTGGGCTTCTACACCGAAGAAGAGTTCGACAAACGCACGCCTATCCTCACCGTCCGCGTCGCAAGCGACCTGCCCGAGGATGAGCAGCCTTTGTTCGAATATCTCTCCACCGATAGCGAAACATTCGCAAAATATGCTGACGCTCGCGCCAATCGCCGTGACCCGTTCTTTATCGCACCTGCCGGTGGCGCAGATATTTGCAATATCCCGGTGCCAGTCAGACCCACGCCGAATGGTTAGACACTACCATCGTTATTGCGAGGAGGCGAAGCCGACGCAGCAATCCAGAGTAGGCGCAATACGCTCTGGATTGCTTCGCTGCGCTCGCAATGACGAGTGGAAGTAATCAAGCTGATAACACGGCTTAGCCGTTGGCAGGGCGATCGCGGGACTTACCATCTCGTCTCGATCAAGGGTGACCACGCGGAGGCAATCGCGATGCACGCCCGGATCGAAAAGTTGGAGCTGGGCACAAGACGCGGGTTCGGATCGGTCAAGGTGATGGCGCGCATCGGCGATACGCAGTGGAGCAGCTCGGTCTTTCCTCAGGACAAATCCACAGAGTGGATTCTGCTGGTGAGCAAGAAGGTGATGAAGGCCGAAAATATCGTCAAAGACGATCAGGTTATGGTCGAGCTGGAACTTCTCTAAATCCGCTCTGCCTGTGCCACTGCATCGCTTGCCCGCAATGCGCTGAGAATGCGGGTCAAATGCGCGATATCCTGCACCTCCAGGTCCACCTCATACACACCGAACGGATGCTCGGTCTGCGACAGTGTCAGCATCCGGATATTGGCCATATTCTGTCCGAAGATTCCGGCCATCTCCGCCAATGCGCCCGGCCTATCGTAAAGCGTGGCCCTGATCCGGCCAACTGCGCCCTTAGACTTTTGCCCCCATGACAGGTCGAGCCAGTCGGCATCAATTCCGCTGGCCAGCTCGAAACAATCAATAGCGTGAACCTCTACGCCCTCGCCCTGCTTACGCAGGCCGACAATCCGGTCACCGGGCACCGGATGGCAGCATTCGGCGAGTTGGAAGGCGACGCCGGGAGTTAGGCCCTTGATCGAAATCGCCCGCTCTTGGCTCGACCAATCCTCTGACTCATCCATGTCTGCGGTGCAGCCGGGCACCAGCGCTTCCATGACATCACGGTCCTCGATCTTGGCTGCACCGATGGCGTACATCAGCGCTTCTTCATCCTCCAGTTCGAGACGCTTCACCGCCGCCTTGATTGCTTTCTTGCCAATCTTTGCCGGAACCCGCGCAGCGATTTCATCGAACAACTTGCTGCCGATTTCCGCGACCTCTGCACGTTCTTTCAATCGCACGGATCGGCGGATCGCGGCCCGCGCCTTGCCTGTCACGACAAAGCCAAGCCAGCTCAGCTGCGGCACCGCCTTTTTGCTTTTGATGATCTCTACCACATCGCCATTATTGAGCGGCGTGCGCAGCGGCATATGGCGACCGTTGACTTTCGCACCGACAGTCTGCGCGCCCAGATCGGTGTGCACAGCGAACGCAAAATCGACCGGTGTGGAACCCTTGGGCAATTGATGCAGCGCGCCCTTGGGGCTGAAAGCAAATATCCGGTCTTGGTAAATCGCCATGCGGGTGTGCTCGAGAAGCTCCTCCGCATCATGGCTGGCATCGACAATCTCGATGAGATCGCGCAGCCAACCGACTGCGCCATCAGGGCGATCACCTTGCTTATACGCCCAATGCGCTGCGAGCCCGAATTCGTTGGTCTGGTGCATCTCGCGCGTGCGGATCTGCACCTCCACCCGCATAGAATTTTCGTAAATCAGCGAGGTGTGGAGCGAGCGATAACCATTGTTTTTCGGTGTCGAGAGATAATCTTTGAATTTGCCAGGAATAAACTGCCACGTCGTATGCAAATTGCCGAGCGCAGCGTAGCAATCTGCCTCGCTTTCCGTGATAACGCGAAAAGCCATGATGTCGGTGACTTGCTCGAACGAGACATGCCGCTCGGCCATCTTCTTCCAGATGGAAAACGGGTGCTTTTCCCGCCCCGACACCTCCACATTCAACCCGGCCTCGGCCAGCGATTGCTTGATCGCCAGCGCGATCGCATCGACTTGCCCGCCATCCTGCTTGCGGATTTGCTCCAGCCGCCCGGTTATGGTTTTGAACGCTTCCGGTTCCAGCTGTTCAAATGCGAGAAACTGCATCTCGCGCATATATTCATACATGCCCACGCGCTCTGCCAGCGGAGCATAGATATCCATCGTCTCACGCGCGATCCGGCGGCGTTTCTCCGGATTCTTGATGAAATGCAGCGTCCGCATATTGTGGAGCCGGTCGGCCAGCTTGACCAGCAGCACACGGATATCTTCGGACATTGCCAGCAAGAACTTGCGCAAATTTTCCGCCGCGCGCTCATCCTCGGGCATGGCCTCGATCTTGCTGAGTTTGGTTACGCCATCAACCAACCGCGCGACATCACCGCCGAAATTCGCTTCGATATCCTCTATCGTCGCCAGCGTATCCTCGACCGTGTCGTGGAGCAGCGCGGTGATAATGGTTTCCTGATCGAGCTGCAGATCGGTCATCAGCCCGGCGACCTCTACCGGATGGCTGAAATAGGGATCGCCGCTGGCGCGCTTCTGGCTGCCATGCTTCTGCACCGTATAGACATAGGCACGGTTGAGCAGCGCCTCATCGGCATCGGGGTCATAATCAAGGACCCGCTCTACAAGTTCATATTGGCGCAGCATGAATTGCGAGTGTGCGTATTGCGCCCATAAGCGCAAGCGGAATCAACGTGGAGATGCAAAATGGAAGGCTAGCGGCCTGTCGCGCTCGCGCCTCGATTCCTCAAAATCATCGTGATCCACCAAGTACCAACCCGTCAACGGTGCCCTGCGTCACCGAATGATAGCTAGGCCGGGTCTTCGCATAAGTACGTTTGGCAATCGCCTGACCCCAATCCCCTTGCTCCATCAGCGTCTCGAACAATGGTGCGACAAATTTGCGGCGACCGACATTGGCGAGGAAGGTTTCGGTGGTCGGCACAACCGCTTCGTAGCGATTTTCCAGCGCCAGTTTCAGCCACAGGAACAGCTCTTCATTGTTGTTGTTGGTCGAAAGCTTCAGAGCTTCGTCCAGCGCAGCCAATTCGGCCTCTTTCAACTCGCGGGGCAAGCTGGCGAGGAAGCGTTGGCGTTCGGCGGAAGTCCATTTGGCCCAATCGGCTTCATCCAACGTGCGTTCATCCGCAAAAGCCTGTGCCGCTGCATCGACCTCGGCGAATGCAGCCGGATCAGGTTTCGCAACATTGCTGGGCAGGCCCGGCTCATAAATCCATTCGCGCAGCATCAGCTTCTCTGCCTCAGCTTCATCCTTGACTAGATTTTCCTGCAAATCGGCAAGGATCATCGCGCTCGTGGCCGGTTGGAACGCGTGATTGTCGAACCATTGCTGGAGCCAGGCGTCGAACCGGTCACGGCCGACAATGCTCTCTACCGTGCGCAGGAAATAGGCGCCTTTGTCATAGACAATCGCGCTGCCGATTGAGTCGACATTGACCTCTTGGTGCAGCGCAGTTCCAGGGGCATCCATCCCCACTTCGGCCAGCGTCTCTTCAATCGCCGCGAAGCTGAGCGCGGCTTCTTGGTCTGCGCGCTTCTTGCCGTAGATTTCCTCGACAATGCGGTTCTCGAAATAGGAGGTAACACCCTCATTGAGCCAGCTATCGGTCCAGTTGGCATTGGTCACCAAATTGCCCGACCAGCTATGCGCCAGTTCGTGTGCAATCAAGCCGGTCAGACTGCGATCACCCGCGATGAATGTTGGCGTGAGAAATGTCATCACCGGATTTTCCATCCCGCCATAGGGGAATGCCGGAGGCAGCACGATCATATCGTAACGGCCCCAACGGTATTCGCCGTATAGCTTCTCCGCCGCATCGATCATCGCCTCGGTGTCGGACAGTTCGGCAGCGGCCGCTTCAATCATCGAAGGCTCGCTCCACACACCGGAACGCGGGCCCAGTTCCTGAAACACAATATCACCTGCCGCAATCGCGATCAGATAGGGCGCAACGGGTTTGTCCATTTCAAATGTGAACGCACGGCGATTGTCATCCAGCACTTCGGGCTCATCACCCGCAAGGCCTGACATCACTACGGTCAGGTCCTCCGGCGCAGTGATGCGCGCGGACCATGTCTGGCGGATACCGGGGCTATCCTGGGTCGGAATCCAGGTTCGGTTAAGCGTCGCCTGACCTTGGCTGAACAAATAGGGATGCTCGCCGCCTGCGGTCTGCTCGGGCGTCAGCCATTGCAGCGCCGCAGCATCTTTGGCCGAATAGCTGATGGTCAGTTCACGGGCCTTGCCCATGGTCACCGTCAGCGGCGCACCTTTACCCTCGACCACTTCACCAACGGAATATTCAAGCGGCTTGCCTTCGCCGTCAGTGATCGTTTCGACCGTGTACCCGTCATTGTCGAGTACAACCGTATCGACATCAGGCTCGGCAATAATGTCGAGCATCGCACTGCCGGAGACCATCTGCTGCTCGAAATCGAGCTCGAGATCGAGATCGACATGCGTAACCCGCGCCTTCTGCGGCTCGGCAAATGTCTGAATATCGACCGCATCTTCGCTGGTCAGGATCGGCGCGACTTTGGGCGCATTGGTGTCGCCGCTCTCTGAAAGCCCGCAGGCAGACAAAAACAGCAGGCTGGCAGCAGCGAGAAAACGCATGGAAAACTCCGGGGTCAATTTTTGTGTTGGCTTCGAATGGCCGATCATTCGCCTATGAACAAGTGTCCATCGACCAACCGAATGACGGGAGGCGAAGGTAAGGCGCCGCACCGCCCCTCCTGCTCGGCCCCGTCGGCCAGATCGAAGCGGTATGCATGCCATGGGCAAGTGATCGTGCCGTCCTTAGAGATATCGGCATCACCCAATGGCCCAAGCATATGGGGACACATCGCAGCATGGGTAATCCATTCGCCCTTGTGATGGCGAACCACAAAGCGGCCAGAAGATAATTCGACTGGATGCGACATCCCTCGGTCCAGCTCGGTTTCCGGGCCAAGATCGGCAGTTTCAGGAGCGGCTTTACGGGCTTCCTTGCGTTTATCCAGCGCATCCTGACGCGCAGACATCAACGCTTCATCCTCGTCATATAGCATCTTGTACTGCGCCTGCAGATAACCGAGAATCATCGACGCTTGCTCCTCCGTTTCCGGAGCTTGCGGCAGATAGAACCGCACATCCACCTCGATAGCGCGCGGGTCATCGGCGCTCTTCTGCGTCGCCTGCGTGTGGATTTGCACACCCTCGCCCGTGCCCTCCATCACCGTGGTCGCCCAATAATGATTAGGCCGGTCGACCAGCAATTCCACTACCTGCTCCCCGCCGCCAGCCGCAGGCGGGAGCGTAGTCTTGCAGCGCCACCCCCATTCGCCCTCGTCGATCAGTTCGATGTGGGCAAAAGAGGACGGATGGACGAACGGAAGATGCTCCCAATCATATGCATTCTCCATCATCCGGCTCAGGGACACAGGAATGCTGCGGGTGTAATTGCCGAGGAGGTGTGGCTCCGTCGGTTTGACGATCACGTCCACACCGCTTCAGGCGGCAGGCTCATCAGGATCGCGTCGATATTGCCGCCGGTCTTTAGGCCAAACAATGTTCCGCGATCATATACCAAGTTAAACTCGGCATAACGCCCTCGCCATTCCAGTTGTTGCAGCTTCTCGCCATCGGTAAAGCCGGACTCCATCCGGCGGCGGACGAGTTTGGGGTAGATGTCGAGAAAGGTCTTTCCGACATCTTGCGTAAAGGCGAAATTGCGCTCGAACGCGGCATCATCATCGCATTCCAGATGATCGTAGAAAATCCCGCCGACACCGCGATGGCATTGGCGGTGGGGGATGTAGAAATACTCATCCGCCCATTTTTTAAACCGGTCGTAATAAGTCGGGTTATGGCCCGCACAGGCCGCGCGAAATGCAGCGTGGAAGTCGGCCGTGTCTTCATCATAGGGGATGGGCGGGTTGAGATCGGCACCGCCACCGAACCAGGCCTTCTCGGTCGTCAAAAAGCGCGTATTCATATGCACGGCAGGCACATGCGGGTTCGCCATGTGTGCCACCAGGCTGATGCCCGTCGCAGTGAAGCCGGGGTTCTCCGCACTCGCGCCGTTTACTTGTGAGGCAAAATCCGGCGAGAAACGGCCGCTGACGGTCGAGACGTTCACGCCGACCTTCTCGAACACTTTGCCTTTCATCAGCCCTTGGACGCCGCCGCCGGGATGATCATTTCCGTCTTCCTCCCGGTCCCAAGATGTAAACTCGAACGAGGCATCGCTGCCTGCATCGCGCTCGACCGATTCAAACGCATTGCAGATATCGGTGCGCAGAGTTTCGAACCATTGTTTGGCGCGGGCTGTGTGGTCGGTGTGATCGGTCATGTTTCTCAATCTAATTGTGGAGCGAAAAGAAGCGTCGCTCTCGGGCAAGATGTCCTGCGCGTACCACAACTGAGTGCCGCATAGTTTGATGCAAATCAACTGTTTCAAATGGCCTTGCCAAGCCCGCGTTGCTGCTGCACATGCAGTGCATGGTTCCCCTTTCGTTCGCCAATCAGGAATTCGCACTCACAACCAGCGGCGCGCTATTTTGGCGTGCAGAATCCGCGTTGCTGGTGGCTGATCTGCATCTGGAGAAAGCCAGCTTCTACGCCAAGCATGGCCAGATGCTGCCGCCCTATGACAGCCGCGAAACGCTGGCACGCATCGCTGAAGCCATTCGCGAAACCGGTGCGCAGCGTGTATTCACTCTGGGCGACAATTTCCACGATAGCGAAGGATCGTCTCGTCTGGAGCCTCACGCTGCAGGAATGCTGTCCGCGCTCACCCGCGCCGTCGATTGGGTGTGGATCACCGGCAATCACGATCCGCACATGGAAGCCCAAGCGGGGGGCGCAATTGCGGAAGAGCTTGAAGTGGCCGGTATGATCCTGCGTCACCAGGCAAAAGCAGGAGAGATGCGACCAGAATTTTCAGGCCACTATCACCCCCGTTTGCAACTCCACGTTAGGAAGCGCTTCATTCGCCGACCATGTGCGGTTGTTAGCCGAGGGGAAAATGGAGGCCGGATGATTCTCCCGGCGTTCGGTGCATTGACCGGAGGAATGGATGCGAAAGATCCGGTAATACTGGATGCGATGCAGCCCGCAGACCGGATTGATGCGGTGCTGCCTGCTGGCGGAAAGCTCGCGCGGTTCCCGTTGTGGCGAGCGGAGTCTCTTGTTTAGGCGGCTCAGTCGCCGGGCGGAATGCATCCGAATTTGTTTCGGCTACGCTTAACGACGGCGCGCGGTCGCGCTCGCGGTCCACCTGTCGTGGACCGATCTATTCCAAGCCATCCCAACATGTCGCACGTCCGGTTCGCGGCTAGCGAACCGCAAGGCCGGAGTCGAAGCCGAAGGCGCAGACGGCCAAAGGCCACCTGCACGGCCGCCCGAGCTCATGCGAGGTGGGCAGGCGAGCCGGATGGCTCGCGACCGGCGACTGGGGGACTAAAACAAAAGACTCTTTCACCCCCTAGCGCTCCGACAGATTCCCTCCTAAGTAACGCCCACAACACATGGTCAATCAGGAGAATACCCCATAGCCCGTCCACCTCGGCGCATGAACACCCCGCCTACCAAGAGCGGCCCGCGCTACGATAATTTCATTCAGAGCGACAAAGTTCGCGTAATCGACGACCAAGGCGAGAACCTTGGCGTTATGTACACCAAAGAAGCGATCGAGCAGGCGGCAGAAGTCGGCCTGAATCTCGTTGAGGTCAGCCCCAACGCGGACCCGCCGGTGTGCAAGTTCCTCGATGTCGGCAAATACCGTTTTGAAGCGCAGAAAAAAGCCAATCTCGCGCGCAAAAGCCAGAAAACGCAGGACATCAAAGAAGTCAAAATGCGCCCTAATATCGACACGCATGATTATGACGTGAAGATGCGCAATGTCTTCAAATTCATCGATAATGGCGACAAAGTAAAAGTCACTTTGCGCTTCCGTGGACGCGAAATGGCGCACCAGAATTTGGGCATGGATCTGCTTAAGCGCGTGCAGGATGACACAGCCGAAGTCGCCAAGATAGAGGCATTCCCGCGCCTGGAAGGCCGGCAAATGCTGATGGTGCTGTCCCCGAAGTAAGGCGATCCTCACAGTCGATTGTCTATGTCATCTTCCGGCCCGGCTCAGTCGGGTCGGGGATACACGGTCGTGTGCTTGATCTTGTCGATCGCAAAATTCGAATCGATAGAGGCAATTCCAGGAATCACCTGTATTTCACGGCGCAGGAACCGATCGTAATGATTGAGGTCGGCCAGCACTACACGAAGCAGGTAGTCGGTCGCACCCGAAACGACATAGCAATCGAGCACATTGTCCAGCGCCGTGACCGCCTTTTCAAAACCCATCACGATATCGTGGGTGTGCGATTGCAGGCGGATTTCCATAAAAACTGTTATCGGCAAACCGTAACGCTCGCCGTCGACCTGCGCGCTGTAGCCAGTGATAATATTGGCAAGTTCCAGTTTGCGCATCCGCCGCAAGCATGGCGAGGGCGAAAGGCCGACCGCTTCGGCAAGCTCCAGATTGGTCAACCTGCCGTTCTTTTGCAGAGCGCCGATAATTGCGTAGTCGATCCGGTCAAGTTTTTCGAGCATATTGGTATATTATGCCAATAATTGATATTTATGAAGCTAAATTTGGCAGCACATAGCGCTCGATTAGCGATATTGGCTGTGGCAGAAAAATGAAAGGTTCTGCCATAATGCACACGTCCGGTTTCGCCACACGCGCTATACATTCGGGGTACGACCCAGAAAGCGAGCAAGGGGCCCTGTGCCCGCCGCTACATCTGACCTCCACATTCACCGCACCAACCGCCGACGAAATGGGCGCGCGCTTTGCCGGAGAAGTCGATGGGCATTTTTATTCGCGCATTTCCAATCCCACGCTTGATCTGCTCGAACGCAGAATGTCGGCGCTCGAGGGCACCGAAGCTGCACTAGCCACCGCGTCGGGTATGGGCGCGATCACCGCGACATTGTGGAGCCTGTTGAAACCGGGCGACGAAATATTGGTTGATCGCACGCTGTATGGGTGCACCTTCGCATTTCTCAGGCATGGGTTGTCGCGCTTCGGTATAAAAGTCAGGACGGTCGATATGACCAACAGCGATCGCCTGATCGAAAGCGTCAATGATAGCACCAAGGTCGTTTATTTCGAGACGCCCGCGAATCCTAATATGCGGCTCGTCGATATCGCGAGCGTATCGAAATTGGCCCATGTCCATGGTGCCAAGGTGATCGTCGATAACACATACGCGACGCCTTTTCTCACACGGCCGGTTTCGCTCGGGGCGGATCTGGTGATCCATTCAGCAACCAAATATCTCGGCGGTCATGGCGATCTAGTGGCAGGGATAGTGGCGGGCCGAACGGAACTAATCGAGCAAATTCGCCTTTACGGCCTGAAGGACATGACCGGTGCGGTCATGTCCCCGTTTACCGCGATGCTCGTTTTGCGGGGACTGAAAACCCTCGATTTACGAATGCAGCGCCATTGCAGCAATGCGGCAGCGGTGGCCGCGTTCCTGAAGCAGCAGGACCAGATCGCGGACGTCTACTATCCCGGATTGCAAGATTTTCCGCAACATATGCTAGCCAAACGGCAGATGGACGATTTCGGAGGAATGATTGCGTTTGAAATGACCGGTGGTCTGCAAGCAGGCAAAAAACTGATCGACAGTTTGCAGATGATCCACTGCGCAGTGAGCCTGGGCGATGCCGAAACTCTGATCCAGCACCCCGCGAGCATGACACACAGCACCTATGAGCCAGAGGAACGCGTTGAACACGGAATACCCGATGGACTGATACGCCTTTCTGTCGGTCTGGAGACGATCAGCGATATTCTTGACGATCTGGACCGAGCTCTCCGAATGGTTTGACACCTATTCCCATCAGGAACATGTCGCGGTATCGCTCCACCCAGTCAGGGGAAGCGAATGACAGCACGACATATCGGGTTCGTTTTTGGCCTTATGGCCTTTGCGCTGACACTGATTGTTCCAGCGCCTGCCGGAATGCCGCAGCAGGCATGGCTGGTCGCGGGCCTTGTCGTGTGGATGGCCGCATGGTGGATGACCGAAGCGATCCCGTTGACGGCCACAGCATTGCTACCATTTCTGGTGCTTCCCTTTGCAGGCGTTCTCACAGCTAGGGAAACCGCCAGCGCCTATTACGCGCCGATTCTGTTTCTTATCTTGGGCGGTGCGTTTATCGCGCTCGCTATCGAGCGGACCGGGTTACACCGGCGATTGTCGCTGGCGATTTTGAGCACTGTCGGCGGAGGCCAGGCTTTGCCTGCCCGCACATCGCGCTGGTTGCTGGCGATCATTATCAGCACATCTTTGCTGTCGATGCTGATCTTCAATGCGCCGATCAGCTTACTGGTGATGGTGCTGGCGATAGCGATCATCGCGGGACTTATGCTGGCCAATGCAGAAAAGCTGCTGCTTGCCTTCATGGTCAGCGCTGCGGTGCTGTCGATGCTCATATCCAATACCTCAACCGCGCTGATCATGATGCCGATGGCGCTGGCGGTTCTGGCCGGCGGAGGTTTGGCAGATGAGGACCGTAGCGGTTTGGCCGGTGCCCTGCCAATGGGGATCGCTTTTGCGGCCTC
Organism: Pontixanthobacter aestiaquae; assembly: GCF_009827455.1. NCBI lineage: Bacteria > Pseudomonadati > Pseudomonadota > Alphaproteobacteria > Sphingomonadales > Erythrobacteraceae > Pontixanthobacter > Pontixanthobacter aestiaquae. The sequence continues at coordinate 1,035,573 of NZ_WTYZ01000001.1, read as the reverse complement.
AATTGGCGGTCTGGGGACCATCGTCGGCTCGCCGACAAACGGCATCGCTGTCGCATTGCTCGACAGCATGATCGGGGTGCAGATCGGCTTCGCGGAATGGGCTGCGTTCGGCATACCCATCGTCATTGTCGGCGTGCCGATTGCCGCCATGATTATCGCGCGGGTGCAGAAAGTGTCTGCCTATCACTTCGATGTTGAGGCCGCGCGCGAAGCTATTGCTACCAATGTGAAATGGAGCGCGCCCGAGCGCCGACTGCTACCCATCATCGCAATCACATTCCTGCTGTGGATGTCGGGGCCGTGGCTCAAACCCATGCTGCCTGCCGGAGCGCTGACCGACGGAACGATTGCCATCGCCGCGGGCATCGCGCTGTTTATCCTTCCCGACGGAACGGGTCGCCCGTTGCTGACATGGCAAGAGGCCGACCGCGCACCATGGGGTGTTATCATGATGTTCGGCGGAGGCTTGGCACTTGCCGCTGGAATGGGCGCATCGGGGCTCGCCGAGTGGTTAGGCAACGCCTTGCTGCCGCTCACTACCGTGCCATTGGTCCTTGTCGCACTTGCGCTGGTTGCAATGGTTGTGCTGATCACGGAATTCGCCAGCAATGTCGCAACCGCCAGCGCAATTATCCCGGTAGTCGCTAGCCTCACGGTGGCGATGGGCGTCGATCCGGTCTTACTCGCCATGCCCGCCGCGCTCGCTGCAAGTTGGGGTTTTATGCTGCCTGCCGGAACCGGCCCCAATGCAATCGCCTGGTCAACCGGGCGGATCAGATTACCGCGTATGGTCGGGGCCGGAATCATCCTTGATATCGTAGGGATATTCCTGATCGTCGGACTGGTGTGGACCGTTGCCGCGCTCTTTGCTTGAACAGCTTAGTTACAAATGATACCGGATTTTCCGTAAGAGGTTGTTCGGGAGATGCGTTCCTGCGGAGGTTAGGAACGGGGAGCCCGATGACCTTTCTGGCTCCTGCCTTCCTGGGAGCATATGATTAGGAAGAGCCATCCCATGAGTGATGCAACCGACGCCGTCGACACCCCAACCCCGCGCCGCAATCCCAAGCCCGAAGCCAAAACCATTGGCGGGCGCGAGATGAAGCCCAGCACACTGATGATGGGGCATGGTTATGATCCAGCTCTGTCCGAAGGTTCGCTGAAAGCACCGATCTTTCTGACATCGACCTTCGCGTTTGAAAATTCGGCTGCGGGCAAACGCCACTTCGAAGGCATTACCGGCAAGCGTCCGGGCGGCGCCGAGGGCCTTGTCTATTCGCGCTTCAACGGACCCAATCAGGAAATCCTCGAAGACCGGTTGAGTATCTGGGACGGCGCGGAAGACGCTCTGTCATTCTCCAGCGGCATGACCGCGATCACCGTGATGATGCTGGCCTATTGCAATGCTGGGGATGTCATCGTCCACTCTGGACCGCTCTATGCTGCGACTGAAGGTTTCGTTGCCAAAGTCATGAGCAAATACGGTGTTACCTATGTCGATTTCCCCGCAGGCGCGACCCGCGAGGAAATTGATGCCATTCTGACCAAAGCCAAAGCACAGGCTGCCGAGCAAGGCGGTAAAGTCGCGATGGTCTATCTCGAAAGCCCCGCCAACCCGACCAATGCTCTGGTCGATGTCGAGGCGGTACGCGATTCCCGCGACGCAATTCTGGATGCGGACGAAACACCGATCACTATCGACAATACTTTCCTTGGCCCGCTGTGGTCACGTCCGCTTGATCATGGCGCCGATGTGGTGATCTACTCGCTGACCAAATATGTCGGCGGGCATTCGGATCTGGTGGCGGGCAGCATTGCCGGCGCGAAAAAGTGGATGGACCCGGTTCGCGCGCTGCGCAACACGATGGGCGGGATTGCCGATCCCAACACAGCATGGATGCTGCTGCGCTCGCTCGAGACGGTGGAACTGCGGATGCAGCGCGCGGGCGAAAATGCGGAGAAGGTTTGCGCCTTTCTGCGCGATCATCCCAAGGTAGAGAAAGTCGGCTATCTCGGCTTTATCGAAGACGAACGCCAGAAAGATATCTTCAACCGTCTCTATAGCGGCGCAGGCAGCACCTTCTCGCTGTTCGTCAAAGGCGGTGAGGCCGAGGCATTCCGTTTCCTCGACAGCATGAAGATTGCAAAACTCGCGGTAAGCCTCGGCGGGACCGAAACGCTCGCCAGCCTGCCGGCAGCCATGACTCACTTGTCCGTTCCCGACGAGCGTAAAGCGCAGCTCGGCATAACCGACAATCTGGTGCGTATTTCTATCGGTATAGAAGACCCGGACGATCTGATCGCCGACTTCGATCAGGCATTGGCTCAAGTGTAAGAGACACAATTGGTGTTTAAGGGCAGGCGACTATGAAAATCGGCTTTCTCGCCTGCCCCGGCACCATGCCACCGGCAAGCGCTGCGACCGGCGCGAAGCGTCGGGGCGACGCATATGAACATGATCTTCAAGTGGCAGCGCTGCGCCCTGCGCTTGAGGAGCGCGGCGGCTCGCTGACCGAGATCGACTGGCATTCTCCACTCGAAGATTGTGTCCGGTTCGATCTGGTGCTGCTAGGCACTGTGTGGGATTATCAGGACCATGCAGATAGCTTCCTCGCCAAAATTGAAGCGATCGCGGCCAGCGGCGTTATGGTTTGCAATGCGCCCGAGCTGGTTCGGTGGAACATCGATAAGATATATCTGAAAGAACTCGCCGAAAACGGTGCGCTTACCATTCCTACTGTGTGGTCCGATAATCCCGGATACGCGGATATCGCTGGTGCCTTCGACCATTTCGAGTGCGATAGGGTGGTCGCAAAGCTGCGCGTCAGCGGCGGGGCGGAAGGCCAGCACTCCTTTTCTCGAGATCATATGCCCGCCAGAGATTGGCGCATGGGAGGAGGGGCGATGATCCAGCCCTTCCTTCCCGCCATCCAGGAAGAGGGCGAGCTGTCCTTCATCTTTATCGATGGGGCATTTTCTCATGCCATCCTGAAAACTGCTGCCACAGGCGAATACCGCATCCAGTCGCTCTATGGCGGTCAGGAAACGCAGATCACGCCGTCAGATAGCGACATCGCGGCTGCTTTGTCCGTGCTGTCTTCGTTGCCCGGCGATACGCCGCTCTATGCGCGGATCGATATGCTCCGTGCGGATGGTGGCGGGTTGATGGTCATGGAAGCTGAGGTGATTGAACCCTTCCTCTATCCCGTGCAGGGTCCGGATTTGGGCGCACGCATGGCGGAGGCTATCGCCGCGCGGCTGAAATAGCACAGAGGGGCACACATATGGCAGACCGCAAACCCGTATTTCTCGTGATCGGAGCAGGCGCGGGAATCGGCGGCCATGTTGCGAAACGCTTTGCCGAGGGCGGCTATCACGTAGTGCCGGCGCGCCGGTCCGATGAGGAGGGCCTGCAGAAACTCGTCGATCAAATCAGTGACGTCGGCGGTGAAGCGAGCGGACGCTTGCTCGATGCCGCTGAAGACGGTTCGATCGAAGACCTCATCGAGCAGGTTGAGCGCGATATCGGCCCGATAGAATGCGCGCTGTACAACCTTGGCGCACAGATCGGGAACCGGACGCTTGCCAATACACCTCGCAAGGCCTTCGAACTGGGCTGGAGACTGGGCACATTGGGGCTGTTCCGCCTCGCTTCTGCGCTGACCCCGCATATGGTCGAGCGCGGTTTTGGAACGATCCTCGTCACCAGCGCGACAGCGGCGGTGCGCGGCAATACCGGCCAGCATAGCCACGCTGCGGCGATGGGCGGACGCCGGATGTTGTGCCAGACGCTCAATGCAGAATTCGCATCACAAGGCATCCATATCGCGCATATCGTCGTCGACGGATCGGTCGATGCTCCCGACACGCTGGGCCGACTGCTCGGTGATAAATTCGAAGCCTATAAGGCCAGCAAGGGCGATAATGGAGTGATCGATCCGGCCGCGCTCGCAGAAACCTATTGGCATTTGCACAGCCAACCGAAAAACTGCTGGACGCACGAGATCGATATCCGGCCATGGACCGACGTCCCGTGGTGGAATGACAATCCGATTGCTGCGGTTGATCGTTAGAGATTGCCTCGGACGATTTTCGGCCAACGCACCGCGATCACACCAAACCAGATAAAGGCAACGAGCGTAGCAATACGCTGCGTGAGTCCGCTCAAGCCTTCGGGATCGAGTCCGATCAAAAGGGCCCACATATATATAAGGCCAAAGGTGCTGGTTGCGAGGGAATAGAGAACGAGGCCGGATTTGTTCTGCGGTGCAAGAGCCTCGGCAGCGAAACTCGCGGGCACGAGCACTGAGAACAGCGCCAATCCGTAGAGGCCATGGAGCGGGGACCCGGTTGGAACTATCCCGCTTGAAATCATTGCAGCGCCAAAAGCAAATGCATTGAGCGCGGTAAACCAAGCCCTCGAATATGCGGCTCCGACCGCAAACAGGCAAACGCTTATCCCGGCTACCACGGTTAATGCGGTGTCGACCCACGCCGCCCATGCAGGACCGAAGACCAGTTCGCTCATATGCTGACTGACAGGGTCATGGCCGGGTACGAATAGCGAAAACACTACGAGCAGCGTCATCGCGCACGGTGCAAGCCAGGCCTGTTTGATCAAAACATTGTGCATCTCAATCTCCTATCCTGCCCATCTGCCAATACAGGACAGACAGAACATAGAGTGTTCTACCAATGTAATACAGCGGGCGATCAATGGCGTTAAGCGGATCCCATCCAAGCGCGACGATCTTCGGCCTGCTTCAGCACTTCGTAGGCGACCTGGATTTTCTGGAACTGTTTGGCCGCTTCTTCGTCGCCCGGCTTCACGTCGGGATGAACGGCTTTGGCCTTGATCCGGAAGCTCTTTTTGATTGCTGCGAAATCGGCGTCCGCTTCAAGTTCAAGCGCTTCCAGGGCGAGCATTTCGTCGGCGGTCCTGCCGCCATCCCCGGTGCCGCCTGCCCAACCATAATGCGATGCCTCGGTGTAGGCGTCGGCGTCGCGCTGTTCGGTGCGCTTGCGTTCGGCGGCCTCTTCCTTGTCCAGGCCCTCGAAATAGTCCCAGCCACGATTATATTCGGCGGCGTGTTTCTGGCAGAAATACCAGCGCTCCGGACTGTTGGGCGTCTTGGGCGCGGGACACAGGCCTGCCTCCTCGCAGCCATGCCGGTCGCATTCCTTCTGCGCGACGGCATCCTGCGATTTTTCATAGCCGCCCCAATTGGGGAAACCCCAGCTGTCTTTGCGGCGCTTACCCGCCATGGCGGTGCGCCCCATTTGCTGGGTGTGAAGTCATTTGTCCGGTTGGCATGGCGGTCTATCTAACGACGATTGCTTATTTTTGGAAGGGCGGGAACTAAGTTGCGATTAAAAATGTTGTACCGCAACAAAGCCTTCATACTTTGCGGGTTATGGCAGCCCTATCGACAGAACGAATTGAAACTATGAGCAAGCAACTTTTTATTTCTGCACACGCATCGGCGCTGGCGCTGGTATTGCTCGCCATGGTGGGCATTGCTGGTGAACTGCGCGCCCCGGTCTCAAGCTCGAGCGCTCACTCGGTGCCATTCTCGGTCGCTGGAATCACCAGGTAACGGACAAACGAAGAGGCGGCCTGCTTAGCAGAGCCGCCCCTCAGTTAACCAGAAACGTGCCGTGAAGCCGACTAGCTGATGACGACAGTCACCGCACGGCGGTTCTGCGACCATGCGTTCTCGTTAGAGCCAAGCGCAGCCGGACGTTCCTTGCCATAGCTCACAGTGCGAATGCGATTTGCCGGCACGCCGAGACTGACAAGATAGTTCTTCGCCGCATTGGCACGACGCTCTCCCAGTGCGAGGTTGTAATCGCGCGTGCCCCGCTCGTCGCAGTGACCTTCGACGGTCACATTCACGCCAGGATTCTGCATCAGATATTGAGCTTGGCTTTGCAGAGCGGGAATATCGGCACTGTCGATATTGTAGCGGTCCGTGTCGAAGAAAATAATATTCTGACCATTCACGGCATTTACGAAATGTTCTTGCGAGCCGACTTGTGGACCAAGCGGACGCGTTGCCGTGGTGGCCGTATCCGCCTGCGTGGTGGTCGCCCCCGGATCGGGCGGGAGAATTTCCGGAGCCTTCGGCTTACACCCGGCGATGGCCACAGCGCTGGTGAGCAGAACGAGAGTTGCGAAACGTGTATTCATCATGCGTCTCCTTACGCTGGTGTCTGGCCCAGCTTACCCAATTACAATGCGTTTAGGGGAGAATAGGTCCCCATGCCGGGTCCGATGCATCCACCGGAGTTGGCAACTTCCTTTCATTTCGGCCGGTTAAATCAACCTGCCACAAAGCGGTTGTTCCAGAATTGCGCGCTGTGCGGAAAAACTGGATGATCCGGCCATTGGGCGCCCAAGTCGGTGCCTCGTCCTGCCAACTGTTGGTCAAATGAGTCAGCTTGCCACCGCTAGGGCTCATCACCGCAATGCGGAAATTGCCCGCGATGTGGGTGAACGCGATCTGGTCACCGCGCGGACTCCATTCGGGTGTCGCCGCACGCCCGCCAAAGAAGCTGAGACGCTTTTGGTCTGATCCGTCGGAATCCATCACATAGATTTGCTGGCTGCCCGAGCGGTCGCTCTCGAACACAATTCTGCTGCCGTCGGGGGAATAAGAGCCGCCAATATCGATACCGGGCGTATTGGTCAGGCGAATGCTCGGCCCGCCATCGGCAGATACGCGGTAGATATCGGTATTGCCCGACACCGCCATCGAATAGAGGATCCATTTTCCATCGGGCGACCAGCGCGGGGCAAAGGTCGGGTTGGTGCTCTGCGTCACCAAAGTCTGGCGGCCTGTGCCGATGTCGTAAATGTAAATCCGCGGATTGCCGTCCACATAACTGAGATAGAGCAGCTTGCGGTAATCGGGCGAGTAACGCGGTGTCAGCGCCGTCGAGCGGCCTGTGGTGATAAAGCGGTGGTTCGCACCATCGCTGTCCATAATCGCCAGACGCTTGGTCCGGTTGTCCTTCGGCCCGGTCTCAGCAATATAAGCGATCCGGCTATCGAGGAACGGGCTTTCGCCAGTCAGTGTCGAATAGACCAGATCGGCACATTTATGCGCCGCGCGCCGCCAATCGCGTGGCGGGACAACCCAGCCTGCCCGCGCCAACTCGTCCTGAATGGTCACGTCATAGAGATAACAACCGACGGTCAACCGGCCATCGGGCCGCGCGCGCACATAGCCATGAACCAGCATATCCGCACCGCGATTTTCCCAGCTCGGCCAATTGGGCGCAGTGATCTGGCCGTATGTCGGCTTTGGCAGAGCATCGGGGCCAGCGGGCTTGAACAGCCCGTTATTCTTCAGATTGTTAAAAACAATGCGCGACAATTCATTGCCGAGCGCCGCTGTGCCATTGGAATTGGCAGGTGTTTCAACATCGCGATCTGTTGCGAAGCGGGCGATCGCGATGCTGAGGTCCTGCATCGCCAGCTCGTCAACGACTTCGCCTCCGACCAGGCCTTCTTCCTCGAACTCGGTCTCAACCGCCTCGGGCAGATCAACCGGATCACCCAGATCCTGCGCCATTGCAGGGGCCGGAAAAACAATCAGAAATGCGAGTACGCGCAGTAATTTCATTACAGGGCTCCGCTGAACTTGAATTTACGCACAGATTTCCACGCGTTGTAATAGCGATCAGGCAAGTTGAAGGGTGCAGCACGGCGAATTGCACGAATTGCGTATCGGCAATGGGTACTCGCCTGCGTGCGGTTGGACGCTGTCACGCCTTGGGTTGCTTCACATTCGGGTGCTCCGGCCAAGCTGCCATCTTCATTCAAGCGCCAATTGACCATGGTTGAGAGCTTTTCCGCATCGGTGCCATCGGGCGCATCCCAATAGGGGCGTAGCTGCCGCGCAATGGAATTGAGCAAGGATGCTTTGGCTTGCCTGCCGATCTGCGATGCTGGCGGGCGCGTGTCCGCAGTGTCCGCGCTATTGCCCGCGCCGCCAAGGAAGTTATCACCGAGCCGGCTGCCGCCGCTCTCGGTCTGCTTAGGCTTGGGAGTGTTCTTGGGCTTTGGCGTGTTGCTGCGCGTTTGGTTGCGAGTCTGTTGCTTCGGCGTTTGCTCGCGCGTGCTGTTTTCACTCGGCGCGTCGGTGCGGGGTGTGGGATCATCCGGCTGCATTTCGGGCGGGACGGGTTGATCTGACAGGGTCGGCGCGATCGCAGCGCGGCTTTCGGTCACAATCTCCGGCGCAACCTGCTCCAGACCGACATCTTCTGCCAGGCTCACTGTCACGCGCTCCGGCACGTAGGGGGTTCCACCCTCATCAGGCTGGAGAATTAGCACGCCGAACAAGCCCACATGCAGAAGAGCTGCGACGCCGAGGCCGATAATCTCTTCATGTCTGAACCGTGCGGTTGCCATAAGTCGTTAGAGCTATTGCTCCCCATCTGAACCGATGATGTCTGAACTGCTGGCGCCCGGCGCATCAATCGCGGCAGGCGCTGCTGCGCTGCCATTGGTTACCAGCGCGATTGAGTTGAAGCCTGCGCGATTAAGCTCGCCCATAACTGCCATCACGCGGCCATAATCGATCACCCTGTCACCGCGCAGAGTGATTTGCGGCAGCGAACCATCCGGATTGGGCCGTATATTGGCGAGACGGCTTGGAAGCTCGCCCGCCTCAAGCGGATCATTATCGAGATAAATGATGCCCGTCGCACCTATCGAGAGTGTGATCGGGTCCTGCTCGGTCGGCAGAGCATTGGCGCGGCTATCAGGCAACTGCACCGGCACGCCCGATGTCAGTAGCGGCGCAGTGACCATAAAGATAATCAGCAGCACCAGCATCACGTCGACAAACGGCGTGACATTGATTTCCGCCATCGGTGCACGGCGCCCCCTGCGGCGCCCTCCGCTTCGGCCGGACGAGGCGATACCCATTGCCACTATTGGCGCTCCAACTCGCGGCTGAGGCTGGCGTGGAAACGGTCGGCAAAACGCTGCATCTTCGCCTCCAGCGAATTTACGCCGTGACTGAACCGGTTATAGGCGATCACCGCGGGAATGGCTGCGAACAGGCCGATAGCGGTCGCAAAAAGAGCTTCGGAAATGCCGGGCGCGACTACGGCGAGCGAGCTGTTTTCCTGCACACCGATCTGGAAGAAGCTGTTCATGATGCCCCACACAGTGCCGAACAGACCCACAAAAGGCGCGACCGAACCCGTAGTAGCAAGAAAGTTAAGCCGGTCTGCGAGCGTATCGGCTTCCTGCGCAACTTGGCTTTCCATTGCACCAGCCAGCCTTTGCCGTATTCCGTCGCGGTCTGACTTGCCGCCAGTGACCTTCATCGAGCGCCGCCATTCGGACATGCCAGCCGCTGCAACGCGCGCTGACGGAATATTCTTTTTCGACCGCTCTTTCACCAATGCATCGAAATCATCCGCCTGCCAGAACTCGCCTTCAAAATCCGCGCAGCGCTTTTTCACGCCCGCCAGACGCAGGCTGAAGCTGATGATAATCATCCACACCCAAATCGAAGCGAGGATGAGGCCCAGCATCACCGCCTGAACGACAATGTCGGCATCCATAAACAATTCTAGCGGATTGAGACGCGTGGGCGCTTCAACGGCGGCAGTCAGGATCGAAAGAGCGGTCATGAAGAGCTTTCTTTGGAGGCAGTCGGGGCCTGAGAAATGATCGGCGCAAAAGCGTCACGCCATGCTTCGGGTTGACGACGCGGGCGGCCATCTGGTGCGACAAAGCCGACGCGGAACGTCGCCTCGCACAGCAATTCTGAACCGCGAATGGCTCGCTGGTGCATGATGACGCTGGCGGCTTTCAATTGTGTGCAGCGGGTATGGATCACAACATCGTCATCCAGCTTGGCCGGACGGACATATTTGAGCTGCAAATCGGCAACTGCATAGGCACCCACGCCCGCTTCGATTGCCGCGCGCTGATCGATCTCCAGCATTCGCAGCACGTCCGAGCGGGCGCGTTCGAACCAGCGCAGATAATTGGCGTGATAGACGATGCCCGAGAGGTCGGTATCCTCGTAATAGACACGCACCGCATACAGGTGCAGCGGGCCGTCGAAGGTCCCACCCGGAGGAGTAGGCTGTGGATGGGGTTGAGTTGTCATCGCTGCCAGCGCCTTTAGCGCAGCGCTGATTCCTGCGGCAAGCGAAACCGACCAAAAGCGTTTCTCATGCGATGAAATACGCCCCTCTTCTTGAGAGAAGAAGGAATTTAGCGCGCGATCATTGGCCCGAGAAACTGCCCGCCAAACAAATGCACATGCAAATGCGGAACTTCCTGCCCGCCATGCGCGCCGATATTGGCGAGCAAGCGGTAGCCCGGCTCGACCAGATTGTGCTCACGCGCGACTTTCCCGACGGCGCGGATAAAGCCGGCGATTTCTTCATCGGAAGCCTTCGCCGAAAAATCGTCCCAACTCACATACGCCCCTTTGGGGATTACCAGCACATGTAATTCGGCCTGTGGATTGATGTCAGGGAAAGCGTAGGCCCATTCATCCTCATACAGCTTGGTCGAGGGGATTTCCCCGCGCAGGATCTTCGCGAAGATATTTTGATCGTCGTAAGGCAGTGTAGCGTCGATTGGCATCAAGAACCTCTGCTGGCTTTTTCATCGAGACCGGAGACGCCCTCGCGGCGGTCCAGTTCGGCCATGACATCAGATAGTGGAATATCCTTGGCGGAAAGCAGCACCATCAGGTGAAACACCAGATCTGCCGCTTCTTCGACCAGGTCATCCTTGCCGTCGGATAGAGCGGCGACAACCGCTTCGACGGCCTCTTCGCCCAATTTGCGCGCCATGATCGGCAAGCCAAGCGAATTCAGTTTGGCGACGTAGCTGGAGTCAGGATCGGCAACTTTGCGCTGCGAAATAATGTGCTCAAGGCGGGTAAGTGTGTGCATGCGCTCTCAATGGCGCGTCGCACTTTGCGGGTCAATCAGTCTGGAGGATTGTTCTTACGTCGCTTAGCCATCAGGCGGCCTACAATCAGTCCGGTCAGACCAAGGCCGAAAAGGGCCAGATTGCTAGGCTCGGGTACCTGCGTGCCGCCTGAGGCATAAGCGGGGCTCGCCACCACAGCGAGCAAGATGGTGAAAGGAGACTTCAACACGAGAAATGGAAAGCCCGAATTCCGGCGATTCCTCAACCCTGCTAAATCCACAGTCCCGTTATGGTACTGCGTTTCGGGAAAGTCTTAACAACCCGGGGAACTAAGCCCTCGCTGGCAGTCCGGCAGCGCGAAGGGCTTGATGTGCCTCGGCAATTGTGTGTTCGCCGAAATGGAAAATCGATGCCGCAAGGACTGCGCTGGCGTGGCCCTGCGTTACACCTTCGACCAAATGATCAAGATTTCCGACGCCGCCGCTAGCGATTACGGGGATTCCTACAGAATCTGCGATGGTCCGCGTCAGCTCCAGATCGTAGCCGGCTTTGGTCCCATCGCCATCCATAGAGGTGACGAGCAACTCACCTGCTCCCAGCTGTGCGAGCCGTTTGGCGTGGTCCAGAGCGTCAATGCCGGTCGGCTTACGCCCGCCATGGGTGAAGATTTCCCATTTTCCGGCCGCCGTCTTGCGCGCATCGACCGAGGCGACGACGCATTGGCTGCCGAAGCGCGCAGCGATTTCCGAGACGACTTCGGGCCGTTTCACCGCTGCGCTATTGATCGCGACCTTATCCGCGCCCGCCAATAGCAGCGCACGCGCGTCTTCGACCGAGGCAACCCCGCCGCCGACAGTTAGCGGCATAAAACACACTTCCGCCGTGCGTTTGACCACATCGAGCAGCGTTCCGCGCCCTTCATGCGTGGCAGATATATCGAGAAAACACAGCTCGTCAGCACCTGCCGCATCATAGGCCTGCGCCTGCTCGACCGGATCCCCCGCATCGCGCAGATCGACGAAATTGACGCCTTTGACCACGCGCCCATCGGCAACGTCAAGACAGGGGATAACGCGGATACGGACGGTCATAATTCCTCCCCAATTTGGGGAGGGGGACCGCGACGCGTCAGCGTCGGGGTGGAGGGGCACGCTCGGCAGTTCGTCAACGGCAGAGGGTGCCCCTCCACCATCCTACGGATGGTCCCCCTCCCCGGATCGGGGAGGATTAGAGCGGCACTACTCACACCCGCGCGCCCATTGCTATTGCTGCGGCCAAATCCAACCGCCCATCATACAGCGCGCGCCCGGTGATCACGCCTTCAATCCCAAGATGCGCCTGCATCGACAGGATGTGAATATCGTCGAGACCCTTCACTCCGCCGCTGGCGATTACCGGCAGATCGGTGCGCTGCGCCAATTCGACCGTCGCATCGATATTGCAGCCTTTCAGCATTCCGTCGCGGCCGATATCGGTGAACAGCAGGCTGGCAACGCCCGCATCCTCGAACCGGCGCGCCATGTCTTCGATCCGCACATCGGACACTTCGGCCCAACCATCGGTTGCGACCATTCCGTCGCGCGCATCGACGGCGACGACAATACCGCCTTCAAATTCGCGCGCCATTTCCTTGACGAATTCAGGGTCTTTCAGCGCAGCCGTGCCAATGACAATCCGCGCCACGCCCGCATCGAACCAGCCCTCAACATCGGCGCGAGTGCGAATACCGCCGCCAAGCTGCACATAGCCCGGGAACGCTTCGACAATCGCTTCAACCGCCTCACGGTTCTGCGCGCTGCCAGCAAATGACCCATCGAGATCGACCACATGCAAGTGCTCCGCGCCCGCCTCGGCAAACAGTATTGCTTGTGCCGCCGGATCATCGCCATAGATTGTTGCGCGATCCATATCGCCCTCGGCGAGGCGCACGACTTGGCCCTGTTTCAGGTCGATTGCGGGGAAAACTATCATGGAGCCCACTCCAGAAAACGGGACAATAAGCCAAGACCATAGGCCTGACTTTTCTCAGGGTGAAATTGCACACCGACAATTGTATCGCGCGCGACCGCAGCAACCAAGCCGCCACCATGGTCGGTCATCGCGGCAATATGCGACGGTTCATCGACCGCAAAATGATAGGAATGGAGGAAATAGGCTTCGCCATCCTCGATCAAATGACCTTCCGGCGCATGCGTGGACAGAGCAACATCGTTCCACCCCATATGCGGCACTTTGATGGCAGGATCGGTCACTTCAATTGCGCGAACTTCGCCGGCTACCCAGCCGAGTCCCGGCGTGACGCCATGCTCCAGCCCCTGTGTGGCGAGCAATTGCATCCCCACACAAATGCCCAAAAACGGCGCGCCGCCGACCTGCACGCGCTCGGTCATGGCTTCGATTAATCCGTCGATGGAGGAAAGCCCCTCTGCACACGCCTTGAATGAACCCACACCCGGCAGAACAATGCGGTCCGCCGCGCGCACGACATCGGGGTCGGCAGTGATCGCGACCCCCTCTGACCCGACGGCTTTCAGAGCGTTGTGAACCGAATGGAGATTGCCCGCGCCGTAATCGATCAGCGCAATGACCTCAGGCATTTTTGTTTTCCGCACACCCATCCGGGCTTGCGAAATCCTCGCTTGCGCTGCGGGCGGCCGGTCGGCCTTGCGGCTGCCCTGCAGCCGAGTGGTTGTGACTAACCACCGAGCTGCCCCTTGGTGCTCGGGATCGCGTCACCTTTACGCGGATCGAGCTCTACGCCAGTACGCATTGCGCGGGCGAAACCTTTATAGATCGCCTCGCAAATATGGTGGTTGTTGGTGCCGTAAAGCAGCTCGACATGCAGCGTGATGCCCGCCGTCTGCGAAACCGAATGGAACCAGTGTTCGATCAGTTCAGTATCCCATTCGCCCAGCTTTTCCTGACTGAACCCGGCTTTCCACACCAGATAGGGACGGCCCGAAATATCGAGCGATACCCGTGCCAAAGTCTCGTCCATCGGCGAATAGGCGGTGCCATAACGGCCAATGCCCGCCTTATCGCCCATCGCCTCGACCAAGGCTTGACCCAGCGCCAGCGCGCTGTCTTCGGTTGTGTGGTGCTGGTCGACATGCAAATCGCCATCAACTTTCATCGTAACGTCGATCAGCGAATGACGGCTGAATTGTTCGACCATATGGTCCAGAAATCCGATCCCGGTCGACACGTTATAAGTGCCCGTCCCGTCGAGATTAACCTCGACAAGAATTGTGGTTTCGGTGGTGTTTCGTTCAATTCTGCCAGTGCGCATAGGGCGCGCTATACATTTGGTTGGGGGCGACGCAAGCTTTCGCGCTTGACCGCGCGCATTCTCGCCGCCACCTAACACACCGATATGACTGACGAGACGCCCGATAGCCTGATCCCTTATGACGACATCGTGCAGGAGGCCCTGCGCGCGGTTGTCGGCCGCGTTTTGGGGCAGATTGTCGATAATGGCAGCGAGCTGCCCGGCAATCACCATTTCTACATCACGTTCAAAACGGGTGCAGAGGGCGTCGATATACCCAAGGCCCTGCGCGAGCGGTTCCCCGATGAAATGACCATCGTGCTGCAGAATAAATTCTGGGATCTGGCAGTCGACAAAGAAGGTTTTTCGGTCGGCCTCAGCTTCAATGCGGTGCCATCGAAACTCGACATTCCGTACTCGGCAATCACCGCATTCGTCGATCCGGCGGTCGATTTCGGCCTGCAATTCCAGGCAACCATCGCCGATATGGCGCCTGAGCCGCACGACGTTGCCGAAAATGACAGTTCGGAACAGGCTGGCGCGCCGGTCGTTAATACCGAAGACGGCTCCAACGTCGTAACTGTCGATTTCGGCAAGAAAAGCTAACCACGCTGCGCCTCTCCGGCGGAGTACAAGACCGCAAGGACACTCACCATCGCCGACAAATCCGCAGATAGTCCAGAATTGGAACCGGAAAATCCGGAGGCGAAAGTGCCGGGGCCAAGCAATGTGCCTACGGCGAATCTTTTGATGGCCGGCGTCGCGGTCAAGGCGGGTTCCTATTTGATCAGCGATTTTGTCCAGAAGCGGATGCTCAAAGGCCGGTATGGCATAGAAGACGCTGATGCGATCATCCAGAAACGCGGCCTCAAATACAAAGCCGCTGCACTTGTCGGTGCAAAAGTTGCGACAAAATCCGTACCCGGGGCTGCGCTGATTACCGGCGGCATGCTCGCCAAGGCGCTGTTCGATCGCGGCGGCAAACGGCGCAAGGCCAGACGCGAAGCGGACCGCAAATTGCTCAAGAAAGCTGAAGATAGCTGAACTGAGGCTAATTTTTGGGCGTCCACTGCGCGGCACTCTTGATTCTTTAACCGCCTCTGCTCCATGAGCAGGCATGGCCAATCAGAACACTCCCGAACGCACCAGTCTCTCCCCTGACCTCGAGCGCCGCGGAATGCTGTTTATCCTTTCCTCTCCATCGGGCGCAGGAAAAACAACCATGTCACAAATGCTGCTGACAGCGGATGAGGAGATCAAGCTCTCCGTCTCGGCCACAACGCGCCCGCCCCGCCCCGGCGAGATGGACGGCATAGACTACCACTTCGTCGACGATGCCACATTCGATGCGATGATCGAGAAGGATGATTTCTACGAGTGGGCCCATGTCTTCAACCACCGCTACGGCACGCCCAAAGGCTATATCCGCAAGGGGTTGAAGGAAGGGCAAGACTTCATGTTCGACATCGACTGGCAAGGCACGCAGCAGCTGTATCAGAAAGACCAGCAAGACGTGGTCAGCGTGTTCCTGCTCCCCCCCAGCCTACCCGAACTGCGCCGCCGCCTCGAAAGCCGCGCGCAAGACAGCGCCGCGGTGATTGACGACCGCATGGACCGCGCCAGAGGCGAGATCAGCCACTGGGCTGAATATGATTATGTCGTGATCAATGACGATGTGGACGAATGCTTCGTAAAAGTGCGCGAGATTTTGCACGCAGAGCGCAGGAAGCGGACGCGCCAGACCGGGCTGATCCCGTTTGTGCGGGAATTGATGGGGTAGGTTGGCGCACGTTCACGACGGCGTTGCGGCGAGATCACTTCCGTGTCCGCTCCAGCAAATCGACTAGCTCTTCAAACTTCTGCCGCTGCTCGCCTTCGTCTCCGCTGGCGATTGCTTCGGCCACACAGCAGGCCGCGTGATCCTTGAGAACCTGGGTTTCGACTTTTGCCAGAGCGGATTTGATCGCCTGCATCTGGTGCAGGATGTCGATGCAGTAGCGATCGTCTTCTACCATCTGCGCGACGCCCCGGACTTGGCCAGCAATCCGGTTCAGCCGATTGACCTTTGCGTTGCTGTTGTCACTCATGAACTCAATCCCATTGCAATACCCTAGGGGGGTATATATAGGAGCCTGCAACAGATCAACAACAGCGATGAGAATTCATGCCCGAAATTACGCGAAGACGCCTGATTACCAGTACCGCAGCACTTGCTGCTGTGACATCGCTTCCAATGCCGGGCTGGGCTAAAGGGCGCTCTCTCACGCACGCGAAGAGGGGCTTTGGAGAGTATTCCGGCGAAGACATCGAACTTTCCATCGGTGATCACCATTTTTCTACAGGTGGCCGTTCGGGCCATGCCTTCGCCGTCAACGGCACTGTGCCGGGACCACTGATTCGCCTGAAAGAAGGGCAGGATGTCCGGCTGCATGTTACCAACAATCTGGAAGAGGACAGTTCGATCCACTGGCATGGGCTGCTATTGCCGTTCCAGTTCGATGGCGTTCCCGGTGTCAGCTTTCCCGGCATCAAGCCGGGTCAGCGGTTCACCTATGAATTTCCGATCCGGCAGAACGGCACCTATTGGTGGCATTCGCATTCCGGCTTGCAAGAACAGGCCGGGCATTACGGCCCGATCATAATTGAAAGCGCCGAACCCGACCCGCGCTATGACCGCGACTATGTCGTGCTGCTATCCGAGTTCACACCGATGCATCCGCACGCGATCATGCGGAAGCTGAAAGTCGGCGAGCATTATTTCCAACGGCAGATGCAAACCGCCAATGAGGGTGAGATGTCCGGCGAGATGCGGCGCATGTGGGGCCAGATGCGAATGAACCCGCGCGACATTTCCGACGTTACGGGCAGCACTTACACTTTCCTGATCAACGGGCACGGTCCCGCTGACAATCTGGAATTGGAGTTCAAACCCGGCGAGCGTGTCCGCCTGCGCATTATCAATGGCAGCGCGATGACGTTCTTCAATGTGCGCATTCCCGGTGTGCCGATGACGGTGATCCAGACCGACGGACAGGATGTGGACGAGGTCGAAATTGACGAGTTCCAGATCGGGGTTGCGGAAACTTACGACGTGATTGTTACTCCGCCTGACGGGAGCCATGCGCTAGTCGCCGAGGCGATGGATCGCAGCGGCATGGGCGTTGCCAGCCTGACGTCGCACAAAGGCCATATTGCGACCCCGCCCCCACTACGCAAAATTCCTACTCTGACCATGACCGATATGGGTATGATGGACCATGCTGCCATGGGGCACGATATGGGATCAATGGAGGGCGGCATGGACCATTCCATGCGCGACGCGTCCAAACTGCCAGACGATGTCACAGTCGGCCCTGGTCTCGATATGGTCGCGCCGATGCCGATGGATAGGATGGGGTTTCCCGGTCTTGGCCTTGATACAGTCGATCACCGCGTCCTGCGCTACACCGATCTCAAGGCCAAGCGTATGAATCCGCACCGTGAGGTTGACCGCGAGATGGAGATCCATCTGACCGG
This sequence comes from Pontixanthobacter aestiaquae, assembly GCF_009827455.1. NCBI lineage: Bacteria > Pseudomonadati > Pseudomonadota > Alphaproteobacteria > Sphingomonadales > Erythrobacteraceae > Pontixanthobacter > Pontixanthobacter aestiaquae. The sequence goes on along the minus strand of NZ_WTYZ01000001.1, from coordinate 1,017,871 downwards.
CAATATGGAACGCTATATGTGGAGCTTCGACGGCAAAAAATTCTCTGCCGTGACCGACAACCCAATTCGCTTCGGTTATGACGAGCGTGTTCGGGTAAAGCTGGTCAACCAGACGATGATGTCGCACCCGATCCATTTGCACGGCCATTTCTTCGAGATGGTCAATGGCGCGGATCATATGCATCAGCCGCTCAAACATACGATGGTGGTGCAACCGGGCAGCACCGCGACATTCGACCTGACGGCAAACGAGCCGGGCGACTGGGCGTTTCACTGCCATCTGCTTTATCACATGCATGCAGGCATGATGCAGGTGGTCACTGTTCGCCCATTTCCCGAAGGTGCCGGCGCATGATCCGGTTTTGGATTCTCGCCGCCGCAACTGTCGCTGCCGCTCCGCTTGCCGCTCAGGATCATAGCGCGCATGGCAAACAAACCGCGCCCGAAGTCGATCACTGTGCGATGGGTCATATGCCCGCCGATCAATGCCCTCCAAAGACCGAAGGGAAACCTCCTGCGGATGCGGATCACGCCGCAATGGGGCATTCAGGATCCGGCGAGAAAGCAGCGCCGCCTATGGATCATGCGGCTATGGGGCATGGCGCGCAACCCGCTGGTGCCGTTGACAAAACCGCCCAAGGTGCAGCGCCAGAAACTGCGGTTCCTGCCAGGGCCTTGGCAGGCCCCCGCCACGCCGCCGACAGCATCTGGGGTACGGACGCCATGGCTCCCTCGCGCAGGCAACTCGCCCGCGAAAACGGTGACATGAAAACGGGAATGGTGCTCATCGAACGGCTGGAGGCACGTTTCGCGGCTGACGGCGGTGAAAACGGATATGTGTGGGATGCGCAGGGCTGGTATGGCGGTGATATCAATCGCCTCGTCATAAAAACAGAAGGCGAAGGCGAGTTTGGCGGCGAAGTCGAGGGTGCCGAGATACAGGCGCTTTACAGCCGCGCCATAGGCCCGTTCTTTGATCTGCAAGCGGGTGTCCGCTTTGACCCCGCACCCGATACCCGAACGCATCTGGTTGTAGGTGTGCAAGGCCTCGCACCTTACATGTTCCATGTCGATGGTGCGCTTTTCTTATCCGATAGAGGCGACCTAACCGCCCGGATCGAGGGCGAATATGATCAGAAAATAACGCGGCAAATCATTCTGCAACCGCGCATCGAGATCGAATTCGCCGCGCAGGACATTCCGGAGCGGGCCACTGGCGCGGGCATCACCAAAATCGAACCGGGTCTGCGGCTGCGATACGAGCTTCAGCCTGAGTTCGCGCCCTATGTCGGGATCGAATATGAAGCCAAGATTGGTGAAACCGCCGATCTCGCACGACTAGCAGGCGAAGATCCGGACGGGGTGAAGTTCGTTATCGGAGTGAGGGCTTGGTTCTAAAGCTGATCAGCCGATATGCGCGGAACACGACATTTTCCTACAGCGATACGCGCTGCTATGCAGGTTTCGCTCTTTGACAGTGTGAAAGCGGTGACAAATAAGGGGCCGCTCCCCCGTCCGTCCGGTTGCGGAAATAACACTTAACCCATTAATTTATATAGATTATTGCGCGTTCAGTGAAAGTTACACGGTGTAACCTTTGTCACCCTATCGTGTACAAAAAGGGCCGCCAGATCGCTCCGGCGGCCCCTCCTCATCTGGCTGTGTCCGGACCTATTGGCCCGATGGATCGACGAAGTTTCCTGCACCGATATTCGCGTTTACCACGCCGCCATCAATAGGGATTGTCGTTCCGACTACGTAATCGCCCGCACGGCTGAGCAGATAGATTGCTCCTGCCGCCATATCCTCGGTCACGCCCACGCGGCGCGACGGGATGCCGCGTTTGACCATTTCTTCCTGATCGCGCGCGGCCTTGTTCATTTCGCTCGGGAAAGCGCCGGGGCCAATGCCGTTGACAATGATATTGTCGCCCACCAGCTCTGCGGCCATCCGGCGAGTCAGGTGGATCAGACCAGCTTTCGATGCTTGGTAGGGATAAGTTGGCCATGGGTTGCTTTTCATCCCGTCGATCGACGCGATCATCAGCACTTTGGCCGGGCGCTCGGGCGTACCAGCCGCTTTGAGTAGGCCATGCAGTTTTTGCGTCAGGAAGAACGGCGTTTTGACGTTGAGGTCCATCGTCCGGTCCCAGCCGGCTTCAGTAAACTCGTCGAATGGCTGGCCCCACGCGGCGCCGGCATTGTTGACCAGCAGATCGAGTTTGTCTTCGCGGCTTGCCAATTCGTCGGCCAGCGCTTGGATACCGTCAATCTGCGAAAGATCGCCGGTGAGGCCGATAACCTTGTCGCCCAGCTCCTCGGCGGTCGCATCGACCTGCTCTTTCTTGCGCGCGACGATATAGATTTTCGCGCAGCCCGCTTCCAGCAAGCCTTCGACAATCATTTTGCCGATGCCACGCGAACCGCCGGTGACCAGCGCCACTTTGCCTTCGAGACCGAAGAGATCTTTCAAATTCATCATATCGCTATTCCTTAGTAACCGCTGAGCCGCGCAACGCGGTCGGCGTGGTAATAGGCATCGCCAAGGAACTCGTTCAGAGCCTTGTCGCGCTTCATGTAGAGGCCGATGTCATATTCGTCGGTCATGCCGATGCCGCCATGCATTTGCACGCCTTCGCGCACTGCAAGACCAGCGGTTTGGCCGACTTTGGCCTTAGCAACCGAGACCATCAGATCGGCTTTCTCGCTCCCGCCATCCAGCAGCTGTCCAGCCTTGATCGTCACCGCACGGGCAATCTCGACTTCGGAGTAAAGATGCGCGGCGCGGTGCTGGAGCGCTTGGAATTCGCCAATCAGCTTACCGAACTGCTTGCGCTGCTTGAGATAGTCGACGGTCATATCCATCGCTGCACCTGCGACCCCGCAGCCCTCGGCAGCAGAACCGATACGGCCCGCATTGAGGACTTTGTTGAGGATCTCGCGGCCGCCATCGACTTCACCGATTACCGCATCGCCATCGAGCTCTACCCCGTCGAATTTGGTATGCGTTGCCATCGAACTGTCGACCAAGCGGACCGAGTCATGCTCCATGCCCGCTGCGTCTTTCGGGACTGCGAACAGGGTGATGCCATCTTCGTCGGCATCGCTACCGGATGTCCGCGCGGCGACGACAATCATGTCAGCACTCGCGCCCTGGATCACGAAACTCTTCTGGCCCGAAAGTTTGAAGCCGTTGCCCGATTTCTCGGCCTTGGTTTTAATCCGCTCGGGACGGTGCTTTGCGCCTTCATCGATTGCTACAGCGAATACGCAGTCGCCCGAAATCAGCCCCGGCATGTAGCGGCTACGCATATCCGCGCTGCCTTCTTTCAAGGCAGTTGCTGCCAAGACCGAGCTCGTCAGAAAAGGCGACGGCGTGAGATTGCGGCCGATCTGCTCGAGGACAATGCCTGCCTCGACATTGCCCATGCCCATACCGCCATCTTCTTCGCCGACAAGAATGCCGGTGAAGCCCATTTCCGCGAATTGCTTCCACAAAGCGTGGCCGAAACCGTCGGGGCAATCGCGGTCACGCCAATGGCGCAGCTGTTTGTTGATCGCGCCTTCTTCGGCCATGAATTGCGCCGCGGTATCGGCGAGCATTGTCTGATCTTCGTCGTAATAGAGTGGCATGGATCAGGCTCCCGGCAGATCGAGGATACGCTTGGAAACGACATTCAGCATGACTTCGCTGGTGCCGCCCTCGATTGAATTGGCCTTGGTGCGCAGCCAATTGCGCGATGGCTTACCGCCGCTGGTTTCCTCGCTGTCCCATTCGAGACTGCGCGAACCGCCAGCCGACATCATAAGCTCATGACGGCGCTTGTTCAGCTCCGTCCCGACATATTTCATCATGTTGGGCTGTGCCGGATGCCCGCGACCGGTTTTCATTTCGTCGAGGAATTTTTCGCCCATCGCTGCATAGGCCAGCGCGTCGACATCAAACATCGCCAGCTCAGAACGGAGTACCGGATCAAGATCGCCGCCGTCTTTGGCCACGTGGCGCTGCATCGCTGCGCCAATTGCAGAAGTCAGGCCGCCACCGCCAGCGCCGGAGATCATCTCGCGCTCGTGGCCGAGCAGGTACTTCGCAACGTCCCAACCGCGGTTAACTTCACCCACTTGGCCGGGGCAGTCTTCGCCATAGCTCTTTGGCACTTTCACATTGTCAAAGAAGGTCTCACAGAACGGGCTGTTACCGCTGATCAGCAGAATCGGCTTGGTGCTGACACCTTCATTTTCCATATCGAACAGCATGAAAGTGATGCCCTGATATTTATTGGCTTTGTCGGTCCGGACAAGGCAGAAGATCCAGTCGGCCTGGTCAGCATAGGACGTCCAGATTTTCTGGCCGCTGACTTCCCAATGATCGCCTTTGTCTTCGCCGAATGTCTGCATCGACACGAGGTCGGAACCACTGCCCGGTTCCGAATAGCCTTGGCACCAGCGGATTTCACCACGCGCGATTTCATTGAGGAAGCGCTGCTTCTGCCCTTCCGTGCCAAATTGCAGCAGCGCGGGGCCGAGCATCCAGATACCGAAGCTGGAAAGCGGTGGCCGCGCATTGATCCGCGCCATTTCCTGCCGCAAAACTTTTGCCTCGGCTGCACTCAGGCCAGCACCGCCATATTCCTTGGGCCACGCGGGAACGGTGTAGCCTTTTTCTACGCAAATATCGAACCAAGCCTTCTGCGCGTCATTCTTGAAAGTGGCTTTGCGGCCGCCCCAATAGACGTCTTCTTCATCGCGCACCGGTTGACGCATTTCTTCAGGGCAATTGGCTTCAAGCCAGCTACGGGTTTCTTCACGGAATATATCCAGATCGGCCATTTCGGTTCCTCTCGATTCGATTGTCAGACCGCTGTGCAGCCCGCTCAATTGCCGTTTACGTTAAGGGCAAAAGTGGCAGGGTCGCAAGCGCCGAAATGGTAAGCTGGCCCAAAGCACAGAATGCCGTAGCGTCAGGCAGAGTGGCGTTGACGCTGCGGCTCGCATCCCTAAGCTAGTTGCAAAGAAAAACCTTGGGAGAGGTGTATGCGATTCTCCGGCAAAACTGCCGTTGTTACAGGTGCGGCATCGGGAATCGGCAAGGCGTCGGTGCTGCTGCTTGCCGCGGAAGGCGCGCATGTTTTTGCTGCTGATATCGATGAAGCTGGAGGTGCAGAATTGGCATCGGGCTCCAACGGCAAGATAACATTCCAGCGCTGCGATGTGACCTCAACCGAGGACATCAAAGCTCTGATGGACCGCGCCGCTGCCGAAACAGGCGGCATCGATATCGTGTTCAACAATGCTGGCGCAGGCGGCGACGGCACGTCAATTGACGAGATCGAGCCTGAAGGCTGGGATCTGACGATGGATCTACTGCTCCGCTCGGTCGCGTTCGGCATCCGCTATGCCGTGCCGCATATGAAGGGACGCCAGAATGCCTCTATCATCAACACATCAAGCGTCGCGGCGGTCGGTCCGGGATATTCGCCCAACGCCTACGCCGTAGCCAAAGCAGGCGTGCTACATTTAACCAAAATGGCCGCGGCCGATCTGGCCAAACACCAGATCCGTGTGAACGCGATCCAGCCGGGCTTTATCAATACCAATATCTTCACCGCATCGCTCGATCTGACCGAAGAGAAGGAGGAGGTTGGCAAGGCCATGATCGCGCATATGTCAGCTGGCGCTCAGCCCGTTGCGCGCGGCGGCCAGCCCGAGGATATCGCCAATGCGATGGCCTACTTGGCGAGCGAAGAGGCATCCTTCGTCAATGGGCACTCCATCGTGGTCGATGGCGGCATAACCATCGGGCCGAAATATTCGTGGGATGCGAATGAACCCGACATGTTCGAAGCGCTGCGCGCGTTGGCCGAGGCTGACCAGCCATGAGTGCACTTCCCGGACAGGCCCCTGAGTTTCAGCCTCTGCCACAACGGATCAAGCTGTTTCACGGGTTTGGCGCGGTTGCGTTCGGGATCAAGGACAATGGGTTTTCTGTCTTCCTGCTGATTTTCTACAATCAAGTATTGGGAATGGATGCCGCGCTAGTTAGTCTTGCGCTGGCGCTAGCGCTCATCATTGATGCGTTTATCGACCCGCTGCTCGGCAATTTGTCTGACCGGACATATACAAGCTGGGGCCGCAGACTGCCTTGGCTTTATGCCGCACCAATTCCGCTCGCGATAGCTTGGGTCATCATGTGGCAACCACCGATTGGCGGTGAACCTACCTTCTTTGGCTTATTGGCAATCGCAGTCGTCGTACGGTTACTGCTTTCGGCCTGTGAGGTTCCATCGACGTCGCTCGTTCCGGAACTGACCAGCGATTATGATGAGCGCACCACATTGTTCCGGTACCGCTTCCTGTCGGGCTGGACCGGCGGTCTGATCATGTTGTTTCTAGCCTATCAGGTATTCCTCGCTGGCCGCCTGCTGGAGCCGGAAGGCTACGCGATTTATGGCTATTTCGGAGCCGCTGTAATTTTCATTTCGGTGATCGGTTCTGCGCTGGGACAACACAGCCGCGTTGCGCGTCTTCCGAAGGACAAGCCCCCTCCCTTCAAGTTGAGCGTTGCATTCTCGGAGATCATCCAAGCGCTGTCAGAGCGCTCGTTTCTGATCCTCGCTGGCGGCGCTCTTGGCGCGTATGTCAGCCAAGGCATGACGTTCGCGCTGTCGAATTATCTTTACCTGTATATCTGGCAATTCTCCGAAGCAGTCTTTGCGTTCTACCCGATCGTTCTGTTCCTCAGTGTTGTCCTCACATTCATCACGCTTGGCCCTGCGCATAAGAAATGGGGCAAGCCTAAAGTTGCAGCGGTTGCCACGCTGATTTCGATGGTGATCTACTTGATCCCATACGGATTCTATTGGGCGGGCGTCTGGCCCGAAATCGGCAGCACTGCGTCATCCGCGCTGGTGCTTGGCTTCCTTCTTCTCAGCAACACATTCGGTGTTATGGTGATGATCTCAGCTTCTTCTATGGTTGCGGAAATCGTCGAGGCGTTCGAAGAACGGACTGAGCGCCGCGCGGAAGGTTCATTCTATTCCGGCTATTGGTTCATCCAGAAATGCGCGACAGGCATAGGAATTTTTCTGACCGGCCTGATCGTCGCCATTGCAGGTCTGCCAGAACAAGCGGTGCCGGGCGAAGTCGCAGAACCCGTCATCGACAGTATGATCCTGCAATATTGCATCGCCATCGTTGTCTTGGGTGTAGTGTCAGCTTGGTTCATGAACCGTTTCCCCATCGACCGCGCCGAGCATGAAGCACGCGTTGCCGCACTCGCCGCAAAAACCGCATCCGGGGCTGTCGACGACACCCCCGCAAACTCCTAAGCACTTATCGACTCGTAAAAAGGATATACCCCATGGATTTTGATCTTACCGACCGGCAGACCCATTGGCGCGACCGTGTTCGCGACTTTATCGAGGCGAATATCCGCCCCAATGTGCAGACCTATATCGACCAGGATAATGAGGGCGAACGCTGGAAAGTCATTCCAATAATCGAAGACATGAAAGTGAAGGCAAAGGCACAAGGTATCTGGAACCTGTTCATGCCGCCGCAGGGTCAGCTGAGCCATGTGGATGACACTTATGAATTCGAAGGCCCTGGCCTGACCAACCTCGAATATGCGCTGTGCGCCGAAGAAATGGGCCGCATTGGCTGGTCGAGCGAAGTGTTCAACTGTTCCGCGCCTGATACCGGCAATATGGAAGTGTTCCACCGCTATGGCACCCGCGAGCAGAAGGATAAGTGGCTTACGCCGCTGATGAATGGCGAAATCCGTTCTGCCTTCTTGATGACCGAGCCAGCCGTGGCGTCGTCCGACGCGACCAACATCGAAACCCGTATCGACCGCGATGGTGACGACTATGTGATCAATGGCCGCAAATGGTGGTCTTCGGGCCTTGGCGATCCGCGCTGCAAAGTCGCGATCACTATGGGAAAGACAAACTTCGAAGCCAAGCGCCATCAGCAGCAATCGCAGGTGATCGTGCCGATGGACGCCCCCGGTGTAAACATTTTGCGTCACTTGCCTGTATTCGGTTACGACGATGCACCGCACGGCCATATGGAAGTCGAACTGAAGGACGTTCGCGTTCCAGCTTCGAACTTGCTGCTTGGCGAAGGTCGCGGCTTTGAGATCGCACAAGGGCGCCTCGGCCCTGGCCGTATCCACCACTGTATGCGTACCATCGGTGTCGCTGAAGAAGCTCTGGCGAAGATGTGTAAACGCCTGCAGGAGCGCGAAGCTTTCGGCAAGCCGATCTACAAGCATTCGGTCTGGGAAGAGCGCGTCGCCCGCGCCCGGATCGATATCGAGATGACGCGCCTGCTGTGTCTCAAGGCTGCTGACATGATGGACAAGGTTGGCAATAAATCCGCCAAACAGGAAATCGCGATGATCAAAGTTCAGGCACCGAATATGGCGCTCTCGATCATTGACGATGCGATTCAGGCCCATGGCGGCGGCGGTGTGTCGAACGATTTCGGCCTCGCCAGTGCTTACGCGCATCAGCGCACATTGCGTCTCGCGGATGGTCCTGATGAAGTGCACGCGCGCTCCATCGCCCGGATCGAATTCTCCAAGCATACCGATCTGCCTAATGACGCAGGCGTAAGCTCGGGTGATTTGGCGGCAACCCGCTAAACAGCGAGGCAGGAGAACGACATGGCAAAAGCGGCAATCTTGGAGCAGCCGGGCAAAGGTCTCACCATTGGTGAGGTCACGCTGGCTGATCCGGCACCGCATGAGGTTCTGATCGACACCAAGGCCTGCGGCTTGTGTCACTCTGACCTCCATTTCATCGACGGTTCCTATCCGCATGCGCTGCCCGCAATACCGGGCCATGAGGCTGCGGGAGTTGTCCGTGCAGTGGGTAGCGAAGTCCGCTCGGTCCAACCGGGAGATCATGTCGTCTCCTGCCTGTCTGCATTCTGTGGGCAATGCGAGTTCTGTGTCACGGGCCGCTTGGCTTTGTGCATGGGTGCGGCAACCCGCCGTGGTCCCGATGGTGCGCCGCGCATCACCAGGAACGACGGCGAGACCGTCAACCAAATGCTCAACCTGTCCGCATTTAGCGAACAGATGTTGATCCATGAAAATGCCTGCGTTTCCATCGACAAAGAGATGCCATTGGACCGTGCTGCCCTGATCGGCTGTGCAGTTACAACCGGCGCTGGCACCATTTTTAATGCCGCCAATCTGACACCGGGTGAAACTGTTGTCGTAGTCGGATGTGGAGGCGTTGGCCTCGCCGCGATCAATGCAGCCAAGATCGCCGGTGCAGGCATGGTGATCGCGGCGGACCCGATTCCGGAAAAGCGCGAACTGGCCAAGGTTCTCGGCGCAACGCACACTGTCGATGCAATGGCCGAAGATGCCGCCAAACAGATCATCACAATGACTGGCGGCGGTGTACATTACGCAATCGAAGCTGTCGGGCGTCAGGCCTCTGCCGATCTTGCGGTCGCATCACTCCGGCGGGGCGGAACAGCGATCATCCTAGGCATGATGCCGCTCGATTGCAAAGTCGGGCTTGGCGCGATGGATTTGCTCGGCGGAAAGAAGCTGCAAGGCGCGATTATGGGCGAAAACCACTTCCCGGTCGATCTTCCGCGTCTCGTAGATTTCTATATGCGCGGGCTACTCGATCTCGACACGCTGATTGCGGAACGCATCAGTCTGGACGAGATCAACCAAGGCTTTGACAAGATGCGCGACGGGCATTCTGCGCGCTCGGTTATTGTATTCGATTGAGTGAAGTATGGCTGACGAACAGGCGATGGATTACGAAAAAGAAATGGTCGGTACGGTTGCAGTGCCCGACGCAGACAAGCTCGACGAAGGCAAGCTGACCGAATGGATGGCGACCAATGTCGACGGCTTCACCGGCCCGCTTTCGATGACCAAGTTCAAAGGCGGACAGTCGAACCCGACATACAGGATCGATACGCCCGGCCAGTCTTATGTTCTGCGCCGCCAGCCCTTTGGCAAATTGCTGCCCAGCGCGCATGCGGTTGACCGTGAATACAAAGCGATGGCCTGCTTAGGGCCAACCGGATTCCCTGTGCCTAAAGCGTATGGGTTATGCGAAGACAAAGAGGTCATCGGCGCGATGTTCTTTGTGATGAGCATGGCCGATGGCCGCAGTCTGTGGGACGGCGCTCTGCCTGCGTCAGACAAAGCCGAACGGACCAGCATTTACAACGCCATGATCGATACGATGGCCGATCTGCACACAACCGATGTGGCAGCAATCGGAATGGACGATTTCGGAAAGCCGACCGACTATTGCGCGCGCCAGATTGCGCGTTGGTCGAAACAGTACAAGCTATCCGAAACCGAAGTGATCCCTGAAATGGATCGGCTGATCGAATGGCTGCCCACAACCATTCCCGAGCAACATGCGAGCAGCATCGTCCATGGCGATTACCGGCTCGACAATATGATTTTCCACAAGACAGAGCCGCGCGTGATTGCAGTGCTGGATTGGGAGCTTTCGACGCTGGGCGATCCGGTTAGTGATTTCTCCTATCTGATGCTCAACTGGATTAGTCCGGTTGATGGGCGCGCCGGAATTGGCGGGCTAGATCACAAAGCGCTCGGCATTCCGACGATGGAAGAAGCGGTCGAGCGGTACGTCAAGCGCACCGGCTATCCGGTTCCGCCAATGGACTGGTACTTCGCATTCAATCTGTTTCGCCTCGCCGGAATTATCCAGGGCATTAAGAAACGTGTGATCGATGGCACCGCGTCTAGCGCGCATGCAAAAAAAATGTCCGACCGCGTGGTTCCGCTGGTTGAGCGGGCCTATCACTATGCCAAAAGGGCTGGGCTTTAGCGCCCCAGCCGAAAGGTTCTACATTAGAAGCTTCTGTTCCACTTGACCGCGATGCCTGCATCATCAGGCGAGTTCGCTAGATGCCCCGGCTGCTGGCGATAGAACAGGCTGGCCGCCGCGGTTCCGCCCGCCCACGGCCCGCGCCACGCCATTTCCCCCAGCAGCTCGCGTCCATTTGGGGTCAAGGATATGCGCCGCTCACCAAGGATCGCGCTTTCGGTGTTGTAGTCATATGCCACCGGCAGGTTCAGTGTCAGCCCGCCGTTTTCAACACGGAGCGGTTGTGAAAGGCGAAATCCGACGCTGTCGCCGCCAGCGAACACACCGCGACGAGACACGTCGACGGACCAAGCACGGCTGATGAAGTCCGATCCGTCGACAATCGACCCGGTCCGGTTGGAGCGAGTAAAGCCCTGCCTGAACGAACCGCCGATACGCCAATCGCGACTCACGCCCATAGCCGCTGAAGCATCGAGGAACATTGTGTCCGCCCCGCCCGCTCCGAAAGATTCATGGAAGAATGCGCCGAGAACGGTCTCCTCTTCCTGCATCCATGTCAGACCCAGCGCGGTTTCAACCGGACCGAACCGGCGATCTGCCGAGAATGCAAAGCTGTTCACGCCGCGCTCTTCGCGCCTGCCATCGGCCAAGCTCGCAGAAGAGCGGAAATTTCCAAAATAGGCATCGCCGGTTTCCGCGCTTAATGTCAGACCCCAAGCACCCACTTTTTTGCGCAATGCAAATGAGGCATTATTCCGGCGGAAAAAGCCCGTGTCGCCACCGGCAGATTGCGCGATCAGGAACGCGGGGCGGCTTTGTCCCTGTAATTGCGCGACAAGTCCTTGCGCCCCCTCTACAAAAGCAAATGCCAAATCGGTTTTGGGCGCGATCTTCAGTACAATACGTGCAGCCAACACTCTGGCCTGCTCGGCCTGATATTGGTTCAACTGCAATTGTCCGGTAGGTGCACCACTGGCCGGATCGCCAACTGTGAAAGCTAGCGAGACCGCTTCGCTTCCAATCGATACATGCCGCCCCCGCATTTCCACCGCGCCCTGCAAACGTGGCTGGATTGAGGCGCTGCGAATTCCGCTGGCTAGATTATAATTATACGCCCGGTCATAGCTGTCCGTGATAATCGTATTGATGGGTACGCTGTTAAACGCATCGCCCATCGCAGACGATCCGACGCCGGTAATCTCAGTCAAAGCCAATGCTACAGACGATCCAGCCAATGTCGTTGTTCCCTGCGGTGCAAGCGCGGCTCCAATATCAAGTATCCCCCTGCCGAACACCGCATCTGCGCCCGCATCACCGGCCTCCCTCGCAGAATTAAGCAGGATTTCGACGATCTCGGTGCCGGTCAGATTGGGGAAAGCCTGTGCAAGCAATGCAACCGCTCCTGCTACTTGCGGTGCGGAGAAACTGGTGCCTGAAAACACCGTTACAAAGCGGCTGCCATTCTCTTCAGTGACCCGCAGTACGCCGTCTTCATAGATACAGCAGATACGCTGGCCGCGCGCGCTGATATAGGATGCGGACAGATCACCTGCGCGGTTGCTGAAGTCCGAAATTTCACCCGCATCATCAACCGAACCGACTATTATTACGTTGGCGCCGCCAGCCGCGAGCGCACCCGCTGCAAATGGATCTGGCCGATCAGGGTCAATCCCGGGCTCGGTCGAATCTCCATCATTACCCGCCGAGACCACAATGACGATCCCGGCATCCGCAGCTCGCCGGATAGCGTTGCTCAGCGACGTTGTCGGGAGGCTTCCGCCAAGGCTCAGATTGATAACGGTTGCACCCGACGCAATCGCTTGATCCACGCCGTCGGCAATATCGCGGTCGCGGAAAGAGCATCCATCCAGCGCTTCGTCAGTATCCGTGTTGCAAGTCCCCGGCCGGTCGCCGCGTAGAGCAAGAATGTCGGCCTCGAATGCTATGCCTACAACGCCTGTATTGTCGCGCGCAGCAGCTGCAACCATTGCTACGTTCGTGCCGTGGTCGTCCTCTGCCTCGACTGTCGGATTACCGGCGATATCCCTCGAGTCCGGGTGTATCCGCCCGGCGAATTCAGGACTGTCCGTATCGATACCTGTATCGATGATCGCAATGATCTCGCTCGCGCCGGTGATGCCATCCTGCCAAGCCGTCACCGCAGCATGAAAATCAGGACCATCCGAACGGCGAAATTCAGCTGTGTTGAAATTTGTCGCAGTAGGCGTTGGTGTCGGAGTGGGCGTTGGAGTGGGAGTGGGTGTGGGCGTCGGTGTTGGACTGGGCGTAGGCGTTGGCACAGGTGCGGGCGTACTGATTGGCCCACCGCCCCCTCCACCACCGCCACAACCGGACAACAGAGCCAGCGCTGTAAAGGCGGTTCCAAAGCGGTACTGGGATCGGGCTTTATGAGTTGGGGGCATAGTCCGGCCTCGTATTTATCCCCTCTATATTGATGATTAGCCTGAATTATCGTTCAAGGTAAAGGGTTAGCAGCAAGTAAGATTTGCGGCCTTGCAACGCTATGCCTCTTGCTGGTCTCTCGCCCTGTCGCTAGCAGCACCAGCGAACCCTCTATCTGGAGCCGCATAATGACCGCCACGCTTGAAACCGCCATTGAAGCTGCATGGGAGGATCGTGCCAATGTCACACCCGACAGCAGCGAAGTTCGCACAGATGTCGATGCTGCTTTGGCGATGCTCGATAGCGGCAAAGGCCGCGTGGCTGAGCCCGATGGCAATGGTGGTTGGACAGTAAACCAATGGCTGAAAAAAGCCGTGCTGCTATCCTTCCGCCTCAACGACAATGTCGTGATGGATGGCGGATCAGCAGGCGCGCCAGCCTATGACAAAGTACCCTCCAAATTTGCCGGTTGGGATGATGCACGCTTTCGCGATGCAGGTTTCCGGGTGGTCCCCGGGGCAATTGCCCGTCGGGGATCGCATATCGGCAAGAACGTCGTGCTCATGCCCAGCTTCGTCAACATCGGCGCTTATGTCGATGACGGAACCATGATCGACACATGGGCGTCGGTTGGCAGCTGTGCGCAGGTCGGCAAGAACTGTCATATCTCTGCAGGCACCGGAATCGGCGGAGTATTGGAGCCAATGCAAGCCAACCCGACTATCATCGGCGACAATTGCTTTATTGGCGCACGCTCCGAAATAGTTGAGGGCGTGATCGTTGGCGAAGGCTGCGTTGTGGCGATGGGCGTATTTATCACGCAATCAACCAAGATTGTGAACCGCGAGACCGGTGAGATCATTACTGGCCATATCCCGCCATACAGCGTTGTTGTGCCGGGGGCGTTGCCCGGAAAACCGCTGCCAGACGGAACACCGGGTCCATCACTCGCCTGCGCCGTGATCGTTAAAACTGTCGATGCGCAGACCCGTTCCAAGACTGGCATCAACGACCTGCTGCGCGCCTAGAAATTAGCGAGCTCTGGAACCTCGGATTGGACTGACCGTTCAAATCCTGCCACACGAGGCCGATAGATCGGTCAACAAACAAGACGGAATTACATATGCACAAGCACGGCGAAGAAGTTCACATTAACGATACCGAGGCCAGCGGTGGCCGCAAGACCGGGCACATGCGCTGGGTTTTGGGCATTGGCTTGTTGCTCGCCATCGGCCTGCTTTCACTTATCTGGATAACCGGCGCCCTATCGCAAGGTTCGGTTGAAGAAGAAGCCTCGGCCGGTGCGGCTACAGCTGCCGCAATGGATGATGAAGACAAGGGTACAGATAGTATCGTGAGCGACGAAATCGAAGAAGCTACAACTCCAGCTGTTAGCGAAGAAGCGCTTGCGGTAAAAAACGATCCTACGGAGTAATCATGAGCAATTCCAACAGCTTTCAAACGGACCAGTATGTCAAATGGAACTGGGGTAATGGTGAAGGAAAAGGCCAGATAAAAGAGCGCTTCGAGCGCGAAGTGACACGCACTTTGCAAGGAACGGAAGTCACCAAGGACGGCGACGCAGACAATCCTGCTTATTTGATCAAGCAGGAAGATGGTGACGAAGTGCTAAAACGCGGCTCGGAATTGGAAGCCCAGAGCTAGTTTCACTTAGTTAGGCACAGGCGTTTCGATTGGCGCCATATCCGATACGCTGGCCTTATACGCTTCGGCGGCGCGCATAACGCGCATCATATTGCCGAATGAGATCTGCTCCAATTGACTCTTGGTATATCCTCGACGCGCAAGCTCGGTGAACAAGGCCGGATAGGTCGACACATCTTCGAGACCGTCGGGTGCAAAGGGGATACCGTCATAATCGCCGCCAATACCGATGCTGTCGATACCAGCGACATTACGGACATGATCGATGTGATCGGCGGTATCGCTGATCCCTGCTTTGGGTAGCGGATTGGCCTCGTCCCACTCTTCCATTCGCTTAGTTACTTCTATTGGTTGACCTTGCCATAGCGCCTTGAGACGCGCTTCTTCGGCGGAACGGTTGGCGTTCCATTCGCGTGCTGGTTCGCTAAGAAAGCCGGGCACGAAAGTGACCATGATGATTCCGCCATTTGCGGGAAGGCGTTTCAACACTCCATCAGGCACATTTCGCGCGTGGCCGTTGATCGCGCGGGCCGATGAATGGCTGAAAATCACTGGTGCTTTCGCCACATCGAGCGCGTCGTGCATTGCCGCTTCGCTGACATGACTGAGATCGACCAGCATTCCGATCCGGTTCATTTCGCGCACTACATCTTTGCCAAAATCAGTCAGACCATCATGCTCGGGCGTGTCGGTCGCGCTGTCGGCCCACGGGGTGTTTTTGGAATGCGTCAGCGTCATATAGCGCGCACCGATCTCATAAGTCTGGCGCAAGATAGCGAGGCTTGAGCCGATCGAGTGACCACCCTCCATACCCAGCAACGATGCAATCTTGCCGCCCCTCATAGCTGCTTCCACGTCGTCGGCGGTGAGTGCCAGCTGCAAATCATCGGGATATTTGCCAATCAATCGCTTGGTCACGTCGATCTGTTCGATCACCGCTTGCACAGCCTGCGGCTCGCTTAGCGAGGCGGAGACATAGACCGACCACCATTGCGCCCCGACCTTTCCGGCGCGTAACCGCTCCAGATCGGTGTGCATCGTGCGGCCCGACGAATGCTCCGGCCCAGTGTCGGTCGTATCTTCGAAATCAAACTCGCCAATCATATTGCCAAACCGCCCGCGCAATTGGATCGGCACATCATTATGCCCATCCCATATCGGCGCGTTCTCCAACGCTTCCGCCGCGGTCTCTTCGGGCGTTTCCGCAGCGAGCGGCGTCGCCAGCAGCGCGATCAAAGGAAGCAGTGCGAGCTTTTTCATTTACGGTCTCCGAATGCGGCCTCTATGGCTGGCAAGACTATCGCAAGAGAACATCGGGAACACAACAATATGTGCGCGAGCTTATGAACTTTCGAATCATCCTGCTGTGGTTGCTCGCAGTCTTCTATGCGATCGCCGGCTATGCGCATATTGCATCACCCGATGGCTTTTTGGCTATCATGCCCGATTGGGTGCCTTACCCGGGTGCAGTCGTGTTCTGGACGGGCGTGGCGGAGCTGCTGGGCGCTGCGGGACTGGTGCAACCATGGCGGCCGCAATTGCGCAAGGCAGCAGGCATCGGCCTTGCTCTATACGCGCTGTGCGTATGGCCTGCGAACATCAATCATTTTGCTATGGATTTGGCGCGTGATGACGGCGGAATGGGCCTGATCTATCATGTGCCGAGAATGATTGCGCAGCCGATTATCATCTGGCTCGCGCTGTGGGTAAGCGGAACGACCAATTGGCCGTTCCGCTCCCAAAAGTAATCAGATTTAGCTGAGGTGTTTGGACACCGCAGCTGTCATCTTGAACATCGAAATCTGGTCGTTACCGATTACGGCGCCCAGTTTCGCATCAGGATTGATCTGACGCTTGTCCTTGCTGTCCTGCAGGTCATTCCCTTTGATGTACTCCCAAACTTTCGACGTAACTTGTGCGCGGGTCAGTGGACCTTTGCCGATTACATTCTCGAGCTCTGGTGAGAGAGTTACAGGTTTCTGAAGTGCATTGTTTTTGCCAGCCATGGTATGTTCCTTTCCTAGATTGGCTTCACTTAGTAATATCGCGGTCTATTAACCGTCGTCATCCTCGTCCCAGTTGTCTGCCAGGTCGTCGTCACCTTCCTCGCGCTTATAGGTGCCTGTTAGCACCGCTGCGGCAACGACATGGCCTTCCATCGCCTTGACCAGCTCGGCACGCGAAGCACCGGGCATCAAGACCATCGGAAGGTCGAGCGCGAAGATCTGAAAAACATATATATGTGCATCATCGTCCATCGGTGGCGCAGGCAGCTGCCATTCCGAATTGCGTTGAGAATTTTTGCCGACCCGCGGAGGTGTCTCGCCCTCCAGCAGCATGCCCTTTTGTCCGGGCAGGCCCCATACAGTCCAATGGCACGTCGGCGTATCGCCGCCCGCATCGGCGTCCTCTACCAAAATCACAATCTCTTGCGCGCCAGGAGGCGGTGCATTCCATTCGAGAGGCGGAGCAACAGCGTCTTCCTCATCCGCGGTAAAGCACGGATCAAGCTCTTCGCCATGTTCGAATGCGGGGCTAGATAAAGAGAAGCCGCCGCGCCCGAAGGAACGCTCATCGGCCAGTGTCGCAATGGTCAGCCTGGCAGCATGCTTAGGCGCGCTTTTCAAAGCGCTACTCAGCCAAGCGGGAACTTCTGCAGACATTAGCATCTCTCTCCTTGAAATAATGTTCTACGCCGCTTCGCAGAAGGCGGCGAGGCTTGGGCAACAGAAATTAGGGTCAAAATCGGGGTTTTCCACCGATGCGGCACGAAAATCGGGGTGAAATTACCTGTTTTACGGATGAGCAACCATATTTTCACGCAATCACCGCTTGCCCAGTCGCCGCTCAGGCTGCATCCTCCAGCCAGCAATATGGATGCCCGGACGCGGGCAGGGACGCAATTTCGGAGTAATTTCACCATGGGTATTGGTCGCAATGTGTTGAGCGTGACGCTCGCAATTTCTCTTGCCGCTTGTGGTGGCGGAGATTCTTCTCCGCCGATTACCGGCGGTGCCACCCCGACGCCCACACCCACTCCAACAACCGCAGGCTGCTCCTTGTCCGAGCGGCAGGACTTCGCCTTTGCCGTGTTCAACGAATGGTATCTGTTCCCCGACCTGCTCGACACCACAGTCAACAAGGCAAACCACTCGACCGTCCAGTCCTATATTGATGCGCTGGTCGCTCCGGCGCGGGCCCAGAACAAGGATAAAGGCTTCTCCTTCGTCACCTCGATCAAGGAAGAAAACGAACTCATCAACAGCGGCTCCAGCGCGGGCTTTGGCATCCGTCTCGGCTATGACACGGCCAACAACCGCGTCTTCGTTATCGAGGCATTCGAGAGCGCGCCCGCCTTCCCGCAAGGCTTCGACCGCGGTGTCGAACTTATCTCGCTCGGAACATCGGCATCCACTCTCGTGTCGATTTCGAGCGTGATGGCGAGCGAAGGGCCGCAAGGCGTGATCAACCGCCTTGGCCCGTCCGACCCCGGCTTGCAGCGGACGTTTGTAATCCGCCAGCTCAATGGCACCGAATCGCAAGTGACTGTGACCAAGGCCGACTTCTCGCTCGACGCCGTGTCGGACCGCTACGGCGCGCTGACTCTGAATGATAATGGCAAGCTGGTCGGTTATATCAATTTGCGCACCTTTATTGTGTCCGATGCGGCCGGCGATCTGCGCACCGCGTTCCAGAGCTTCCGTGACCAGGGTGTCACCGAGATCATTCTCGACTTCCGCTACAATGGCGGCGGTCTGGTCAGCATTGCCGAGCTGATGGGCGACCTGATGGGCCGCAACCGCGTGGGCCAAGTGTTCAGCCGCACCGTTCTGCGCCCCAGCAAGGCGTCGGAAAACGAAACCGAGTTCTTCCAGACCGAGGCCGGTTCCATTCAGCCCACCAAAGTCGCGGTGATTGGCCGCGGCGGCACGGCCTCTGCAAGCGAGCTCGTAACCAATTCGCTGATCCCCTATCTGGGCAACAATATCGCGTTGGTCGGAACCAACACATCGGGCAAACCGGTCGGCCAATTCGGCTTCGACCTTGCCGCCTGCGATGACCGGATCCGCGCCGTGACCTTCCAGACCGAAAATGCCGACGGCAATGGCGAATATTTCAGCGGGCTGGCGGGCGTGATGCCCAATACCTGTCAGGCGAATGATGACATCTCCAACCAGCTTGGCGATCCGGCAGAGGCCTCCGTCGCCCGTGCGCTCGCCTTCCTGAGAGACGGTGCGGCGTCCTGCACCCCGATCACCGGCACCCCCGGCTTCCAGGGCGTGCAAAGCCGCAGCGCGAGCGAAAAGCAGTTGCTGCAGCCAGACAATCCGTCAGCAGTCCAACGCGAAGTGCCGGGTCTGTTTTAAGAGGCCAGCGGACTACCCTTTTGACCGTCATTCCCGCGCAGGCGGGGATGACCGGGCCTCGCGTTCAGGGTCCCACCTGTCACCTAACTCACCATCAAAGGGCGTCTGAAGGGCGAAACAGGGTGACAAAGGTGACACCGTGTCACTTTCGGCTTTGGCTAATCTCAGATTATTTTTCATAGACTTACCAGTCTTCATGCGAGGGTTACGGACGGGGAACAGAGGCCTTATCTGGCACCTTTTCGCGGGAGCGGTGAGGCGGACGCGGGCTGCCCCAGCGCGAACAGAAACGCCGCCAGCATCCGCACGCGGCGGGAGAACGTCAGGGGAGAGAACAGCCATACAGACCAATTAGGCAGATTTTATGTGTGTAGGAAAGCAATGTGACCCAAGTCACATATGGTCTGGCCCATTGTCTCTAGCTTTGTCGAACTTTCAATAAAGGGAGATTTGAAGATGACTGATCTGGCAATGATTATCGGATCGACACTGGCACAAGACCTCTTTGGTGCACTCAAATATCCATATCGGATGAGAGTCGACGGCAATGTGAAAAGCGCAGCAAAAGGAGGCAATCCGGACTTTCCTGTCGCTGAAGGAGAGGACGCTGAAATCACTTTCCTAGACGGCGACACATCGTCTGATGACGATGCTTTCGAAGCTAATTTTGATGGTGTGTTGGATGCCATAATTGACGCCTATCTCGATCAAGAAAGCGGCCAAGGCCTCGTTAGTGCTGATTCCGATGCAGAGGCGCATGCATTGGTTGCGCCTTACGCGGTGGACGAGAGCAGCAGTCGCTCGAAATCGATCTCATCGATCCGCCAACGTATGGAAGATGATGACGAATTCGGGCAAAAATTTTCCGATTTTGCGTCAAGCAGGTTCGAGGCTGGCATCGATTGGGTCGAAGCCGAGCTTTCTAAACGGCCTGATCCAGCGATGGGCAATCCAGTAACACTGAGCAATCTCAAGATTGCAGTACGGGCTAGAGCGAAAGCCTGCATCAAGGTTTTTGGCAGGAAATTCTGCGTCAAGGCTACCAGCCCATGGATTCGATTCGAAGGAAAGCAAGCCGCCGTTCATTTCGATGTCGACGGCGCAAAGATTTATGGTCGCGGGCAGGTCTCGAAACTGGATTTTGTGATGACGATCAAAATTCTACGCTGGCGCATCAAAGTGCGGATTGGCGTTACGGGAATCGTAAACCGGCAATTGTCCAAACAGCGCCCGTTGTTGATGGACTTCTCATCAGTCAGGGTGAAAGTGCCTGGCGTCGGGCTGAAATATTCAATCAGTTCCGTCGACATGCCAGCAAGCGGTACCGAAACGCGTATTGTACTCGACGGCCAGTTTAACTAGCTTTCCGGCCACAAGGCGGGCGGGGGTGCATGCCCCGCCCGCCTCGCTTGACGACATTAGAACGCCGGTTCATCCTCCCCCCATGACCAAGACCTACACCACCTTCGCGGAGTTCTGGCCGTTTTACCTGCGTGAGCATTCCAAGCCGACAACCCGCGCGTTGCATTATATCGGGACCACGCTGGTGATTGCGGTCGCGGTGTTTGCGGTGTGGACGGGGTTTAGTAAGGGCAATTGGTGGTGGCTCGCCGCTATGCCAGTTGCGGGATATTTCTTCGCATGGCTCGCGCATTTCACGGTCGAGAAGAACCGCCCTGCGACCTTCACCTATCCGTTATGGAGCCTGATTTCGGATTTCAAAATGTGGTGGCTATGGCTTACGCGGCGGCTTGGGCCAGAACTGGAAAAGGCTGGGGTTGCCCCAGAGTAAAAAGCCCGCTGTTTCGTCATTACGAGGAAGCGAAGCTGGAGTCGAAGACGAAACAGCGGGCGACCCGGCAATCCAGAGTTGGCGCGAAATACTCTGGATTGCCGCGCTTCGCTCGCAATGACGAGATGGGGATGTCGCAAGCACACTCAGCCCATTGCCTAATTACTGACAAATCTCTTCGTACCAATCTCGCCATGGGGGGGCACGCTAGGCTAAGGACACCCCTCGCCTGCAAAAGTGCCGTCGATCTGCGGGGCCTCGGTGCACAGGATGCCGCCCCATTGATAGGCTTCGGTGCCATCGGACAGGCGGATCATAAACCATCGATAGCCGTTCATTTCCTCACCCGTATCGACCAGCAGAGTCACCGGATCACCTTCTCGCAGGCTGGTCACGCGGTCAAACTCCATGCCCGGACCGGCGCGGACAATGCCGCCCCATGATGTGGCCGGAGCCTCCAGCGATTGCGATTCTGCATAGGCATCGGTTTCTTCGTCCCCAGAGCCCGACATTTCATCGGGCGCTTCCTCGCCAGCAAACCGGCAGGTGGTCGAACCGGCTTCGGTTTCGAGGATGCCCTCCGGCCCTTTTGCGTGGAACACATAGCCGAGACCGGCATATTTCATGCCCGATGCGGCGGGGATCTGGCGCATATCGATGACCGACACCTCGCCTTCCATGCCGCCATCATGGGTGACCGAGATCTGCACGGACGCGTTGGCGGAATTTTCGGACGAGATGACCACCAGAGCATCGGCATCGCCCAGCGCGTCACACATATATTGGTCGTCGAAGGAGGCATATGCAGGCGTGGGCAGCAGCATGAGACCTCCCATTGTGACAAGGCTGGCAAACAATGTCTTGACGGTCATTCCGGTGGTCCTCGTGATTGGGTGTGCAGCGCTTCTATCACATGGCGAGCCGCACACTTGCACAAAAACGAAAAGGGCGGCCCTTGCACCGTGCAAGAGCCGCCCCTTCTTCTTCGATCAGGCTATGCCGCCGGAATTATTCTTTTTCGGCTGCTGCGGGCATCAGAACCGTGTCGATCACATGGATAACGCCATTCGTTGCTTCAATATCGGCGGCTGTGACGGTGGCTGTATTCCCTGCTGCGTCGGTCAGGGTGACAGTACCCATCGATGCTTCGGCAGTTAGTGTGCCGCCTTGGACCGTCGTCAGTTCCGCCTTGCCGCGACCGTCAAGAATCGCCGCATCAAGTGCTTCGGCCATCGTTTTGCCGCTGACGACGTGGTATGTCAGAATACCGGTCAGATCGTCTTTTGCTTCCGGCTTGAGCAAGCCGTCCACGGTGCCTTCTGGCAGCTTTTCAAAAGCAGCATTGGTTGGTGCGAACACGGTGAATGGACCTTCGCCCGACAGCGTTTCAGCGAGATCGGCTGCGCCGACTGCAGCGACCAATGTCGAGAAATCTTCATTGCCCGATGCGACTTCGACGATTGTACCGGCGGGCTCAGCTGCAACAGCTTCGGTTGCTTCTGGTTCAGCAGTTGTGGTTTCGTCTACAGGTTCAGCACATGCTGCCAGTGCAAGTGCCGATGCGAGTGCGGGAATAGCGAATTTCTTCATGAAAGTAGATCCTCTGAATTAGGAGAAATAGGAGTCCACGACAGAATGTCGGGGTTCAAGGGTAGCAATGCGCCAGCGAAGCGGTGGTTCCGAATTGGATTGATTTCGCCATTGTGGACACACACACACTCTACCTGCGATGATACAGCTACGGAAGGGGATGCGATATGGATGCACATGATGACGCTGGCGTGATCGATCAGGCCGAAGGCAAATGTCTGTGCGGTGCAGTGACCATCGTGGTTGCACAAATGAAACCGCATCTCGATATTTGTCACTGCGATATGTGCCGCCGCTGGGGCGGGATGGCGTTCATGGGAATAAGCGGCAAGAGCTTCACACTGTCGGGTGAAGAGCATGTGACCAGCTACCCCTCATCCCAATGGGCGGAGCGGGCGTTCTGTAACACATGCGGCAGCAATCTGTGGTACCGGTTTACGCCGGACGATCACTACAGTTTTCTGGCGGGGCTGTTCGATCTGCCCGATAATATCGGGTTTCTGCAGCAGATATTCATCGACGAGAAGCCGGGCTATTATGACTTCGTGCAGCAATGCCCGATGAAGACCGGTTCGGAGATTATCGCTGAGGCTGAGGCGGCGGGTCACATTTTTCCAAGTGATTGACCCGCGCCCAGTTCGTTAAAAAACCGTCGCGGTCATTCAGCAGGAACGGCTTCCAGTTCTTTGGCAGCGGCCAGTTCGGCTGTTTCTGCCTGACGTTTCTCGCGTTCGATGCGGGCGACTTCGCGCTCCTGTTCCATCTGTTTCGCGCGGTCGGCCATTTCGCGCCATGCGGTTTCGGACCGGAGTGCACGTTCGCGGACATTGTCCAGCGTCGCTACAGCTGCTTCCGCCGCGGCTTCGTTCGCACGGGTATTGTAGAATTCGAAATTCTGACTCAAAACATCTCTCCTACGGTAGTCATCATGGGTATCTCTGTGAGAAGCCGGATGCGGGTTTGATGCCGCATCCGGCCGCTCAAAATTTGGCGTAAACCAGGCTTACGCCTCTGTCAGGTTCACTGCAGAAGTTTTGCCGTTACGGCCTGTTTCCAGTTCGTAATTTACGCGCTGTTCCTTATCCAGCGTCTGCATGCCAGCGGCATGTACGGCTGTGATGTGAACGAATGCGTCATCGCCGCCATCTTCAGGCGAAATGAAACCATAGCCCTTGTCGGCGTTGAAGAATTTTACTGTACCGGTAGTCATTATTGGCGTTCCTTTCGAGAACGTAGAACCCTTCACAGCGGAAGTGCTGCGGCAGGGGTATGCATCAGTGCGTGAAATGAAAGGAAGTCGTCGCCAAACGTGGAATCGCCCGATTATGGGCGCTATTCCGAAGTCCAAGTACCGAAGTTCCGTCGCAAATTTCGACGTCAGCGAGAGCGTATTAGCACGGTATTGCAGATTCGCCTAATGCGCAGTGCATCGGCTGTTTATCGGCAGGTTGGGCAATGGATCGGAATGTGTCGGATAATGTGTTGGATCACGGGTTCTGGTCGCCGGTAAACGGCTTTGCATCGGTCCAGCCGCAGCCGCTGCGGGTCTCTTCGCCGATCTTCAGAGTGATGGTGAAGGGATAGTCGCGGTCGGCCATCGTATCGCTACAGGGGCTATCGGTCACAAGCATGTCGAATGTGGCACCGCTAAGGTCTCCACTGAGACTCAACCCACCCATTCCGGCAAAGCGTTTCACCGCGATGACCTCACCTTCGATGTTTTCCGGTGTTGTGTAGCGCAGCTCTTCCCCAGTGACATCGCCACCCCAAAACGGCTCATTACCGCCGAAATAGAGAGTCTCGCCGGGGCCGACACCGGCAAACTTCTCGGCGGTATCAGCGGTTACTGTACCAGGCTCAGCATTTCCCCCGCAACCGGCAAGCACAAAGGCGGTAATGCCCATCAGTAAACTTCTGCCGATCATTCCAATTCTCCTGAGTTGTCGCGAACCATCGATCCGAAGCTCGTAAACAGCATTTTGGTTTCGGGCCGGAATTCTTCCGGAAGCGATTCTGTCAGTTCCTGCGCACTACCCGCTTTGGCGCGAGGCACCACGAAAATCCGCATTGACCAATCCGGGCATTCTCTGCTGGTCTTATCCTCACGGCGGATGATAGCCATATCGCGATGTCTCGTATCGCGCGCAATTGTCTCGATCAGCTCGTCGATCACATCGCGGCGCCCTTCGAGAAGCTGCATGAAATGTTGCCCGTTATAAGCGAGCATACCGGTCACACCGGCGAGGGAATTATTCTTCGCCGCCACTTTGGATATTGCATCAACGCTAGCCTCGTCCGCGCCGTCCGCGACGGTGCTGACATAAATCAATGAATACATCGACGTCCCTACTACCGCCTCACTTCTGAAACTCTTTTCTGACAAAAATATGACATGCGCAAGCCCGGCAAACGCATCAGGTGGCTCGGATGTTACAAAGCTTTACAGCCATTTCCTGAAAAATACAGGTCAGTTTGCTGGTGGTTCATCGAACCCTCAGATGATTGCGCTTAGCGCCTTAATAGCAATCTGTTTGACTTTGTCGCGCTTATGCAAGCCAGTGCCACCACGCTGCTGCAAAGTGGATAATGTTACCGCTTTGGGCAGGTGGGTGAATATCAAACTCTCATCCCCTGCCCAATTTGGCTTCTCTCTCGCCCTCGACAAACCGGCGTCTGGTCCTCAGAGCACACATCCGGCTAACACCGACATGCGAAGGACAGCAGATGAAGCCCCGGACAATCATTGCAGCAATAGCGGTAGCAATCGCCACTTCCGGATGCGTGGGCAAGCCGGGCCCGGTTGGCAACATCGCCGTTCCGCAGCCCGCAAAATCTGTCGATACAAGCAAATATCTGGGCCGCTGGTACGAATATGGCCGCTACGAAGCGCCGTTCCAAAAAGGCTGCGAAGCTGTCACAGCGGACTATTCCTTGCGTGAGGATGGCAAGATCAAGGTCGTCAATTCCTGCCGCAAGCGGAGCGTCGAAAATGACGCCGACCAATCGACCGGACGCGCCAAGATTGTCGAGGGTTCCGATGGAGCGAAGCTTAAGGTCTCCTTCTTCGGCCCGTTCTATGGCGATTACTGGGTTCTGGATCGCGGCGAGGCTTACGAATGGTCGATCGTGGGTGAACCCAGTGGGCGCTATCTGTGGATGCTGACCCGCGAGGCAAAGCCTGATGCCAAGCTACAAGCCAAGCTGAAAAGCCGTGTCGTCGAGCTTGGTTATGATTGGTCGCTGGTGCGGATGACTAAACATTGATCCGGTCGGTATGAGCAGCAGACTGACCATCCTTGTCGATGCCGATGCCTGTCCGGTGAAAGAGGAAATCTACAAGGTCGCCGCGCGCCACAAGGTGCCCGTTGTGATTGTGAGCAATTCCCCGTTTCGTATCCCACAAAGCCCGCTGGTCAGCCGTGTGGTGGTCAATGACAGCTTCGATGCAGCGGATGATTGGATTGCGGAACGCGCCGCCCCAAGCACCGTCATTATCACTGCCGACATCCTGTTGGCAGAGCGCTGCGTCAAGGCCGATGCACAGGTGCTGGCGCATAATGGCAGGCCGTTCACCAAGGACTCGATTGGCAGCGCCATCGCGACCCGCGCGATCATGGCCGATCTGCGCAGCGGCATGAATGCAGGCGACGGGATCGGCGGACCACCACCATTTAGCAAGCGCGACCGAAGCGAATTTTTGCAGGCGCTGGATCAGGTGTTGGTAAAGATGCGGCAAAAACGTTGACGAGCGAGTGAGCCCGCCAAGCAGCCGCGAAATCACATATGGCCGCCTTGTCGGCATTTGGGAACCGATACATCTCGTGTGTTGGTCAGCAGGGAATACAACCCTTCCAACCCCGGAGATGCCCCAGCGGTATATAAGGCCAGTGCTTGCTGGAGAGCGGCCACTGCCCGGCAAGCCCGCGCAGTCATTTTTCCATCCAGTTTGGCATAACCCGCGCCGACGGTGAGCATCGACAGGCCGCGGGCAATGGCAAGTGTGTTGCGCTGCTGTGGTGTGGCATCAGCCGCGTCCCGCTCAATCTTCAGCGTGGCTTGATAGATTGCCGCGCATCGGTCGATTGCCGCCTCGCTATACTCCGCCGCTTTCGCGGTATTGTTGCAATTGTGGGCCGCGATAATGCGTGCGTCATAGATGTCCTGCGCATTGAGATTTCTTGCATTGGCCGTGCCAGTTATCGGCGCCAAAGATGTAATCAGCAGCACAGACAGCGCTGCGCCTGATCGCAGCCAATGATATGGTTGGATGTCTGTCATCTTCAAAAGCCCCTTTTACTGCACGGTCCCAATTACCAGCATGTCTTATTGACCGGATTACCCAGACACAGATTACGCTGATATCGCCGCCAATTGGCGACATCGCGCGAACTGCTGCCGAAAGGTGTTGTCGGTGTTCGCACGTAACCTGTGGTTGATGTGTATCCGAAGGTGTTTGCTTGAGCGCGCCAGGTGGTTGTCTGTTCCGCCGCTCTCTGACGCTGCAGCTCAGCCTCCTGCTTGGCCTGCGCCTGACGATTCTCATAATCGACACGGCGCTTCAGGCGCGCCGCATCAGGGCAGCTTTCCCGCAAGCCCGCGTCGCACGACTGTTTGTGGAACGTATACGCCCGGCGGTGATCCCAATTGGCCTCCAGCGCTTCTGCCCATGCACGGCAGGCGGCTCCGGCCCCGTAGCGCTCGCACAACGTTCTAGACAGATCGTAAGTGATTGCGTTGTGATATCCCTTCTGGTTCCGGTA
This sequence comes from Pontixanthobacter aestiaquae, assembly GCF_009827455.1. Lineage (NCBI taxonomy): Bacteria > Pseudomonadati > Pseudomonadota > Alphaproteobacteria > Sphingomonadales > Erythrobacteraceae > Pontixanthobacter > Pontixanthobacter aestiaquae. The sequence goes on along the minus strand of NZ_WTYZ01000001.1, from coordinate 990,454 downwards.
ATATCTGAGCGCTTCCCAGCACGTATTGGGGGAGGCGCCCTGCAGGCAGACATCCGCCATAACCAAAGCGCGCTTACCCGGATCGGTCGTTTCGAAATCGTCCCATGGGCGGCACAGATCATACATGCCTGCAAAACAGGATATCCGCGCAAACATATGCGAGATTGGGCGACCATCTTGTTCGAAACTGGTTTTGCGGAAGCGGCGATACCCGATCTCGCACCGGTCTGTGTCACCCGCCATGCACACTTTCATCCAGGTGGTGGCAACGTCACGATCAGTCCGTTCGAACAGTTCTGCCGCCAGTTCGACTGCTTTGTGACAAGGGGGTTGGTTTTCGAAACTGCACGCTTCGAGATTGGACCACCATTCGGCCTTTTTATCCTGCGCTGCCACGTTGCCGGAACTCAATATCGCTCCGCCGAAAACAAGCGGTACACACAGCAGTCGAAGCAGTCTGGAAATCACTGTCAGGCTCCTGTTCAACCGTTTTGGTACGCCGATCAGCTATTGTCGTCAGCGCATTTTTCCATGGCATTATACACAGCGCCTTTGCCCTGCCATGTGAAAGGCCCGTAGCTGTTGCCGTCAATCTCTACCGTGAAAGAACTGGCGCCCGCAAAGCCATTATACATCTTGTCAGACGCCTCTCCAGCACCCCAGCCGCCCCACACATATTCGCGAAAGCCGCCGGTGTTGTAGCCGCCGGAGCGCGAGGGTCCGCTGGTGCCGCTATCGAATTTCACTGTCATCGGATGATTGGCTTCATTGTCTTCGCTGCGAAACTTGTTGACGAAGGGGCCGGTCATCCGAAGCGCCAGATTACCATCCCGCAGACGGTTTGACACTTCCGCGCGGATACGCTCGCCATCGTTGTCCTTGCCGAACACGCTTATCCGGCACACACCGCTGCCATATTCTGCTGCAAGGCCCGAGGCATCTGCCTGTGGCCCATCGACCAGTTTGGCACCTTGCAATGCCAACAGGCTAGCTGCCAATACAATACTCATTCCATGATCCCCACTCCAATATGCTTAACTGTGGCTCATTAGCACGATCATCGCCGCACCGGTTTGTAAGGAAACGACAATTATTCCGCCCCGCTGAGCATTTGCGCTCTGACAGGACTTGGGTCACGCATCGGTCATGCTTCGCCTAATAGGGTCGGCGCTTATGCCGGCATTCCGGACGGCGCAGCACCTCCCGCTCGGCGCCCGGCATAATCACGCACGCCGGCTTGACGGCATGCCACAGCGGCTCCCAGCCGAAATGGATATGCATCTCGCTGGCGAAGGTTTGCGGATCTTCTTCGGGATCGATCAGGTCGGGGCCATATTTGCCGCGCACGCCGTTGGTCTCGTAGCCCATGATGCGCAGCAGGCTTGGGAAAATCTGGAAGTGGCTCTTGCGATTGCGGTTGGCGGTTGCTGCCTGCTGCCAATCAATCATTGCCGGTTCGTTTTCGACAATTGCAAGCGGCACGACAGCTTCCTCCATCACCGCATCTTTACGGCAATGGACGAGTTCCCCCGGTAGCCCGCGTTCATGAAATTGCTGCCCGTGATCAGAGGTGTAGATCATGGTGAATGGCGGCGCGTCTTCAGCCAGTTGGGCGTCCAGATGGTCGAAGAACCCGCCGACCGAGCGCGAGACTGCGCGGCGATATGCCGCCTTGTAAACGGCCCAACCGTCAGGTCCGGATGCCTCTTCGCCCAGCGGAATACCGCCAGCAATAATCGCCGCTCCTTCCATGTCGGGCTGCTTAGCATTTTCGTCAGGAACAATATCCTTGAGTGGGAAATGCACGCCGTATTTGTTGACCAGTATGAACTCTGGAACACCATTGTTCAGCCGCTCCGCCAATGCATCCGCAATACGGAAATCACGCAGAGACGCCTCGACACCATCGAAATAGATTTCCTCGTCGATGTCCAATTTCTCGGCGTCGGTCATGTAGTTTTCGGAGCGCCCGCCACGCTGTCCATACATATACACGGTGCGCAAGCCTGCACTCTGTGCGTGCGCCCAGATCGACGGGGCTAGCGCAATATTGCGGCGGAAGTCATCGCGCTGCGCACCAAAACGCAGGCCTGCATTGGTGGCCATGCTGCAATTGGTCATAGAGCTGGTGATGCCGAAATTCGCCACATTCCATGATCGGCCAGCATCGAGCAGGCCGGATCGCTCACCATCGGGGTTTATAAGGTCCAGATACGGTCCGGCGACACTCTCATCGACGATCAGGACGATATCACGCGCAGGCGGGCCGCCGGATAGCGGCAGCGCAACCTGCTCACGCACACCGACATGGCCCTGCGTGCTTTCATACCCATACAGCGCCGCGTAACTGAGCCCCAGCCACGGAGCTGCATGTGCCTTCACTGCGCCTTGAGTGCCGTAGACGGTCCGGATTAGAAAACCGGCAGCAACCAGCGCGAGCAGGATCATACCCACTTGGACCGTTTTCGCATCAAGCCACTTCGGGTATGCTGGTGGCGACAGGCCCACGCCGAACAAGGCAAGTAATGCAGGCAAGCTCGCCCACATAATTATGCCGCCATGCATGGCATACATATCGGGCAGCGCACTGCGTGCATCGATCATAGTCACGAAATCAAAGAAGCTGATCGGTACCCCGGTAACCGCTCCCGCTCCCAGCACGATCGCAGTCGAAAGAGCGAGAAACACGGCAAAGCTCCACCGCAGCCACGCGCACCGGACATAGGCGGCGGCAAATACTGCCAGATACATCAGCCAGAATTTAATCGGCACACTGAAGAGCGACCAATCGCGATCCCATTCCGCATAGACATCCGCCCAATGCAACAGATCAGCCGCTAGCAGGCCGAGCAGCAAAGCGGGCTTCAGGAAAATAGCGGCGCGAGAGCCGTCCGATTGAGTCATTCTGGTCGGCATACTTCCCCTGCCCCTGCCCCTGCCCCTGCCCATACCCATGCCCCTGCCAATACCCATAACCGCATATACAGCCTCCTTGCGATTCCACACGGTCTATCTAAACTGTGCCCGTTCGCCGCGAGTCCCGTCCGCATGCAGATTTTTGGGCAGGCGCACCTATTGAGCGCCCTGCGCGCAGCGGAGGTGACACCCGATTTTCAGTCTGTACCCGCCGGCAATGTGCAATAGCTTGAGGCTAATCGGGAGGCGAGGTGCGCCATACCGGGATACAAGGACGGCCGAGGTCTCTGAGAAAGAAGCGCGCTGGGTCGGGGTAGCGATCATCTAGGGAGAGGCACTGGCCTGTTCGCACAGCGGCTACCCGTCAGCCTGCATTACCGCAGACGCCTTGCAATAGAGCGGTATGCTCCAGCGATCTGCCAGCGGCGGAGGCGTACTGACTGCACCCGGCTGGCTCCATTCGATACGCAGCGGTTCGAAGGCCGTGCCTTGTGCCACCGCAGCCTCATACGCTTCGCGCAGCAATTCCGGGCCGCTGCTTGCCGCTCGGGACAGTTCATCGCTGTCGATCAGGGGGTGCTGCTCGAGAGAGCTGATAATGCTCCCGCACAGCGCCTCGCCGATAAAGCCCGCTCTTGCCGAGACGGCCAAAGCATAATGCAGATCCAGTATAATGGGTTGCCGTATCCGGCCATGCTGCCCCGCGCCGCCACGCCGGGACATGCTGCGATTGCGGACTGCGGGCTTGCGATCGATCTGGTACAGCCGCACTTCAACCGCAGGCTGCGTATCCTGCCCGGCTGGTTCCCCTGTTACCAGAACGCCCGGCTGCACAGTGTCGGCAATTGCGCGCAATCTGGAATGGAGAGCAGCAGTGGCCAGCGCGATAGTCCAGTTAGAATCCATGCTTACGCTCCATATTCAGACGGTTAGCGTCGGCGGCCCTTATCAGCATATTCGCGCAACAACTCAAGAACGCGGCCTGTCGCACCTCTCAGGCTGACTGCTGCGCCATCGGATAATCCCAGGACAGGGTGACAAAGGTGACACCGCGTCACTTTCGCGCATCCTCTTTAGCCTCTTGTAATACCGCCATTAATTCGTCGTCGGAGAGGGCGGACGGACAGGAATAGGGGCTTGTGTTTTTGCCCGCACCCGGCCCGAAACCGCGCAGGCCATCGAACTCGGCCGGGTCTTCGGGAGTGAGCGCGCCGGTCTCCACCGGCTCGCCATTTTCGAGCTTGCCGAGCAACGCCTCGAAATCGCGCGCATTGCGCTCCGCCGCAGGGCCAAGCCGCCCGAACGCCGGATTGCCGCCGAACGTCATCATCCGCATCATCGCAACCGTCAGCCGCTCGTCGAACTTGCGGTAGCTGCCGATTTGCTCGCCCTGAAAGAACACCGGCATCTCGGTCCCGTTCAGCGCACGGTCCAGCGCCGTGTGCGCGAGGACGTCGAAGGAGTGATGAAACGCCACCTCCCAAGCCAGATCGAACGCCTGCCCCTTCAGCTTGGAGCGCAGCCGATACGCCGACTGCCGCGACATGGAGACCGACTTGGCGGCCTCGGTGACCGAGTGCGTGGCCGACAGCGCGCGAAGGAACGCGGCCTGTTTGGTGAGGGTCCAGCCGTCATGGCGCGGCGTGTGTTTATGGGGAGTGGCGGGCGAAAGGGATGTGTCGTGCTTGCTCATCCGGCAGCTTAAGGCAGATTTTGGGCGTGTAGGAAAGCGCGGAGGGCGCGAAGCAACGGTAGCGCGCCTGAGAACGCGCGGGTATCCAGCCAAAGGTGCCATCAAAAAACCCACGTCATTCCCGCGGAAGCGGGAACCTAGGGCAACCGAGCGCTAATCCACTCTGGGTCCCCGCGTTCGCGGGAATGACGAAAAGGGCTAAAGCTAAGCGCTCACGGAACCAGTCGGGCAATTCCGCCTCGCTCAATTCGCCACCCGCGAGTGCCACAACAATGTCTATCGCCTCCCTCGGTGGAAACGAGAGGCTCTGCCCGTTCAGTCGCAGGAACAGCCGCGCAAAGACCCATGCGGTGCGCTTGTCGCCATCGGCAAAGGCGTGATTGCGGGCGATACCGAAGGCATAGGCAGCGGCCTGCGCACACAGATCGTCCTCGCCGTAGGTCCATTCATTGACCGGACGCGCGAGCGCGCTTTCCAACGCGCCCTGATCGCACACGCCGGTTGGTCCGCCATGTTCGGAAAGCTATCGGTCATGCACCGCCAAAGCGATATCGAGCGAGAGCCATTCGGGCTCTTTGTGGTCGGTCATACCTTACTCCTCTCCCTTGAGGGAGAGGTCGGGTGTGGGTGTACGGCATCGCTGTCTGGCGTCCCGATTACAAATGTCGAGCACCCACCCCTAGCCCCTCCCTCAAGGGAGGGGGACACGTCTGTTGCTATTACTTCGCCAATTCGCGCAGGATATCGCGGTCCTCGCGCATAATCTCTTCCGCCGCTTCCATCTTGGCGGCGAAATCCGGATCGATAGCCGTCAGCTGCACGCCATCAGGAGTCTCGGACAGATACACAGCATCGCCCTACCCCACCCGCAGCCGCGCCAGCACATCCTTGGGCAGGACAATCCCGACAAAGTTGCCGATTTTGGTGACTTTGAGCGGCTTGTTCTTACGGGCGTTATGACGAAGCCCGATTATTGATGCGATCCTTTGTGTTCATTACCCGCGAAATTTGGAGCGATCGCTTCAGTTGCAGAAGCTTGATGCGCCACATCTGTATTGGCTCGTTCGTCCACTCAGATAATCCATATAGGATTGCTCCCGATAGGACTGGTCTGTATTGGTTGGCTGAGAGGCTGAACGCTGAGCCGGATGGAGCGGGGTGCGGGGAGAACCGCCCAGAATGACACGCGGGATGTAGACTTCAGCCGCCCTCGCGCGCCGTTTGGCGATTTCATTCTGCACAAGACGCAAATCGTCGCCCACAGCATAATGGGTAGCAATCTGCAGATTATTGTCGCCGATCTGGTCATATCCACCGCGCAAAGATCCGACTACCCAATTGGCAACCGCTTGGCTGTTGCCCCTTCTGGCAATCAACCACGCCCCAAAATGGTCACCCTGCTGTTGAAGTTGGCGTATTCGCGAATGCATGGCTTCCTGCTCGGCCGCGCGTTTTCGTTGGCGTTCTTGCTGCGCCAACCGTGAAAGCCGTGCAGCTTCGGCTCGCTCGGCGCGCAAGCGCGCATCACGCTCGTCACGTTCGCGCAGCTTCTGACGGTAATAAGTCGTTCGAAAATTCGTGATCGACGCTGCGTTAGCCAAGGGCTCTCGGTTTAATGCAGAGAATCCATCGCTCAGCAAGTCGGCGCGCCCATCGCTGCGAACGGCCGCAAATGCGCCGGTTTCGGGACTAGGCTTGGATAGCGGGTTCAGCGATACATATTCTGCGTCGGCCTGGCTCGAAAGAATGGAATCCATATGCGGAATATAAGCCGACTTATATTCTGTCCTGTTATCAACATTTGTCACTCCAGCGGCTAGCGTCGGCGCAAGACGAAGCCCGTCTGGAGTATCCCAAATCGCCACCCAGTGCTTACTAAAAGCACAGCTACCGCCTTTGCAATCAAGTAGCTGATAATTGGCGCTGGATTTGCTTGACGCCAACGAAGTAAGCTCCGCAACATCTGTTCCTGCTTTCGCTGGGCGTAACCCCAGCAGAGCTTCAGGTTTGGCAAAAATGTCTTCGCCTGAAATAACGGGCCAATACAGACCTTTTTGTTCATCGAGCACAACCATTGGATAAGAGTGGAGGTCCCTTACCACCAACATTGGTGCAAACGGGGGAGTAAGCGCTTTGTCACCGTCCTCACTGAAGAGCTGGTTGTAATGGCGCCCGTCTGCATCGACGCGATTGACCAATGCGATTCCATCATAAAATGTCTCAACTGGAAAACGCCCCTCGGCGAGCACTTCTGGTGGAGCAATGTTATCGATCACGACGGAAGATGCGTGCCCCTCTGAATTTATCAGCCGGGCGGCAAGGCTTCCGTCCGCCTTTTTTGACACCAACACCCGGTGCGATTTTCCGCCATCGATCATGCTAAGGTATGGGCCGCCAAAAGATCGACTCCGGGAGTAAGCCCCCTCCCCCAAGAACGTTTTTGCGCCGGACGGCAGGTCAAGACGGAACCAGTTTTGTGTTCCAGGCTGCTGCACAATTGCAAAATCGTCACGCCAGATATCGATGCTCGCCCACTCAGGGTCGACGAGGAAGCGGTACTCATCTTGGCCCTTCTTCTTCGGGTTATAAGTCTTGATCGCAAAGCCCTGAAGCTGCGATCCCTTCGATACCTTATTCTTGCCAATGCGCTTATCGCCATTGAGGATATAGGTGAAAATGCGGCCCCAAACGGGCGCCCCACCGCTCTCGACACGGCTTTGCAGCCTAACGTCTCGCAGCCCGCATTTCTTTTCAACTGGGTCGCCCAGCGTACAAAAACCGCTGAGCACGCTTGTCCCGCGGGGTTTTTTGGCTTCCTTCATCGATTGTGCTTGAGCTACTGTTGCAACGAGTAGGCACGACAGAAAAACTAGGATACGCATAACAATGACCCTCTCAAATCGGCATAAGCCTAATCTCAAGACAATCAGACTGTAAAGGCCCGCTCACTCCTCCGCCAGCAAATACAATTCGCCCGCCCTCTCGGCTAGTTGACCTCACTGCGCTCGGTCGCGTCGGGGGCTTTCGCCCCCCTCGGCCCCTCTGCTCAATCAGAAGGCAGATAAATCTCGCTGCCTTCTTCTTTGAAGCGTTCGCTCATCTCGCGCATTCCCTCTTCGGCAGCCTTACGGCTTGCCTCCGCCGTATCCGCGCCCAGTTTCTCGCTGGCGATAAAGCCTTCGGCGGTTTGATTCTGCTTAGCTGCAAAATCACGCACCTCTTGGCTGATCTGCATCGAGCAGAATTTCGGGCCGCACATGCTGCAGAAGTGCGCAGTCTTTGCGCCTTCAGCTGGCAATGTCTGGTCGTGATATTCCTCGGCGGTTTCGGGGTCGAGGCTGAGGTTGAACTGGTCGCGCCAGCGGAATTCGAAGCGGGCTTTTGACAGGGCATCGTCACGGACTTGGGCGGCGGGGTGGCCTTTGGCGAGATCGGCGGCGTGGGCGGCCAGCTTGTAGGTCACCACGCCGACTTTCACATCGTCGCGGTCGGGCAGGCCCAAATGTTCTTTCGGGGTGACGTAGCAAAGCATTGCGGTGCCGTACCAGCCGATTTGCGCTGCGCCGATGCCGCTGGTGATGTGGTCGTAACCCGGCGCGATATCGGTCACGAGGGGGCCAAGCGTGTAAAAGGGCGCTTCGCCGCACACCTCCAGCTGCTTGTCCATATTCTCCTTGATCTTGTGCATGGGCACGTGGCCCGGCCCTTCGATCATCACCTGCACATCTTCCTTCCACGCGCGGTGGGTCAGTTCGCCTAGCGTGTAGAGCTCGGCGAATTGTGCCTCGTCATTGGCGTCGGCGATGCTGCCGGGGCGCAGGCCGTCGCCCAGCGAATAGGCGATGTCATAGGCTTTCATGATTTCGGTAATGTCGTCGAAGTGCTCGTAGAGGAACGATTCCTTGTGATGCGCAAGGCACCATTTCGCCATGATGCTGCCGCCGCGGCTGACGATGCCGGTGACGCGTTTTGCGGCCATCGGGACATAGGGCAGGCGCACGCCGGCATGGATGGTGAAATAGTCGACGCCTTGCTCGGCCTGTTCGATCAGCGTGTCGCGGAAGATTTCCCAGGTGAGGTCTTCGGCGACGCCGCCGACTTTCTCCAGCGCCTGATAGATCGGCACGGTGCCGATGGGGACGGAGGAGTTGCGGATGATCCATTCGCGCGTGTCGTGAATGTTGCGCCCCGTACTGAGGTCCATCACCGTATCCGCGCCCCAGCGGGTGGCCCAGACCATCTTGTCGACTTCATTGGCGACGTCCGATGCAACCGCGCTGTTGCCGATATTGGCGTTGATCTTGACGAGGAAGTTGCGTCCGATCGCCATCGGCTCTGTTTCAGGGTGGTTGATATTGTTGGGAATGATTGCACGGCCTCTGGCGACTTCATCGCGGACGAATTCGGGGGTAACGAATTCGGGGATCGCTGCGCCGTAGCTTTCGCCGCCTGACGGGGCAGAGCGGGCGATCTCGCGGCCGATATTTTCGCGCGTGGCGACATATTCCATCTCGGGCGTGATGATGCCTTTGCGGGCATAGTGCATCTGGCTGACGTTCTGACCGGCCTTGGCGCGCAGCGGCTTGCTGATGACGTTGGGATATTCGGGGACGCCTCCCGAACGATCCGGGCCGAGCTGGCCGTTATCTTCAGGCTTCACTTCGCGCGCATCATATTCCTCGACATCATCACGGCCCATGATCCAATCACGGCGGAGCTGCGGAAGACCTTTATTGATGTCAATCTGCGCAGCCGGATCGGAGTACGGGCCAGAGGTATCATAGACCCGCACTGGTGGTTCGCCGCTGGTCGGCTCCAACTCGATCTCGCGCATCGCGACTTTTACATCTTTGTTGCCCGGCGACGGCACATAAACCTTGCGGCTGCCGCGAATGGGGCCGGTGGTTACGCCGATTTCGATGTGTGAGTTGATGTCAGCCATGCGCGTATTCTCCAATAGACGGAGAACGGATGTCTGATGGGATTTCCCGTATCAGCCCGCTCCCTCCGCCGAAATTAGTCGGTTCAGGTTCAACGGGTCGTGGGACGCCAAGCCCACCTCTCAGGCCAAGCAGCCTCCCCGGGGATGTGGGAGTATTAGGCGCTAATCCGAGTCGGGTCCAGCACTGGGTGCAAATCCATATACGCATGATCGCTTTGCGAATATTGCCGTCTGTTATAGCACAGGCTCGGACAGTAATTTGGGAGTGCGATATGCCGATCGAGAATTCTCTAAGCACAGACGAATCAAACGAAGCTGACTTACTCATACCCGATATGCTTGCTGGCATGATCAAGCCGATCGCAGCTCTGATTAGCGACGATGTTACGAAAGCCGCAGCTACTGCGCTGCGCGACGATGTTGCGCAGTTCACCTGCGACCTAAACGATATCAGCCCTCATCAAGAATGCGTACGGAGCGGAGGCGAGATCGCCAACCTCTGCAACACCTATCAAACCAGTATCAGCGAGGACGAATATGCGGAGCGCCAACATAAATCTTATGCGGAAACTGTCTATTCCGCCGCCGTAACTGCTTGGAGGGAAGCGCTGCAGAAATGGTCCGAGCCTATGTCCGCCTTATCACTTCAACCAAAGCCAATCAGTCAACGCTTCTGCTCAGTGAAATGATTGCCGATGAAGTGTTCTGGTAAGGCCTCGAAACCACTCAGGATATTGAATAGTAAAACCTGCAGTCCCTGAGCCTGCGTGGCGCGCGCTTAATACTTCTCAAAATCCAATTGCTTTCTGTAAAGCGCCATCGTTTCACTGACCGATAAGGTCACGCAGCGATCCGCTTTCTTGCCTTTCATATCGCAGCCTTCGACATCATCGGCTCCGCTGGCTCCGCGCACCCATAGGTGTGTCTTGCCGAAATTCGATCCTGTTGGTGTCGAGCCCTGCATCACCAGCTCTGACGATTTCATCTTGAGGATGCGGAAGTGGGTGAATTCCTTCCCAGCCATGATCTCGGCGGCGCGGTAATGCGCCATTGCATAGGCTCGGCGTGCTCCTCCTGACCAGGCGTTGAGCTTCGCCACCACGCGGTAAATCCCCGGCTTGGTTTCCTTGTCCTTATACCCGCCCCACATATTCGCCGGCTGATAGCCAACCCGCTGCGCGGCAGCAGGTGCTGCGGCCAGGGCGATGGCGGCAAATGCGATAACAATATTTCTGAGCATTGTGTTCTCCCCAAGTCGTGGCGGAGACTAGAGTATCCGGCGAAAAGAGGAAAGCCAGCAGAACCCGCAACTTATCGCTGTACAGCAAGATTGTCCCATATCGGAAAAAGACCGCGCAAATACTTGCCCTCAAACATTTTTCATTGTCTGATACCGACTCGAGGGTACACCAAAGGGGTTGCCCCATTTTGAGGGCTTTCGCATGAACTTCACCGCTAAATCCGCAGCCGCCGCGCTGCTCGCCTCCACGTCATTTGTCGCCATTTCTACGCCAGCGCAGGCTGACGATTGTTTGCTCGATACCAATGATGACGGGAATGCTGACACTGATGTCGATGCGGACGGAGGTGCGGGCAGCGACAATGATGATTCGCGATTGGCATGCGGTTTTGGCGCAACAGCAGACGATAGTAACTCAACTGCAATCGGCGCGGGAACTTATGCTTCAGGAGGGACCATTGGCGCAGTTGCCGTGGGTAGCGGGTCATCTGCAGATGGTGAAGGAGCAGTAGCAATCGGCGTCGATGCGACAGCGAGCCAAACCAATGCGATCGCAATCGGTCGTTTCGCTAGGGCAACTGCAGATGAGGCAATTTCGTTGGGCGGGGTTGCTAATGCGAACGGCGCGACCAGCATTGGGCAAAGGTCCCGCGCTGAAGGACTCAACAGTACTGCCGTCGGGGTAACCACTGCCGCCCGCGGCGCCGGATCAGTTGCAATTGGTGGCGATAGCACGGGCTCAATCAACTTCACATCTGCGGACGGAATTGGAAGCATAGCAATAGGAAGCCGGGCCGGCTCCCTCTTGGGCGACCGGGGAATAGCGATAGGCGAGAATGCTCGTGCACTTGGTACTAACGTAGTCGTATTGGGAGCGAGCGCGTTTGTTCAATCCAACAATGGAGTATCCATAGGTGCAGGGAGCTCCACAACAGCAGACGACTCGATAGCCATCGGCTTTCTCTCAAGCGTCACTGCCAATAACGCAGTATCACTGGGCCGAGAGTCTATTGCCGATCGGGCGAACACAGTTTCGGTCGGCAGCTCCGGCTCGGAACGCCAAATCGTGAACGTTGCAGCAGGTTCGCAGGACACTGATGCGGTCAATGTAGCCCAGCTGAACGCGGCTGTTGCATCTGCAAGCGACCCGTATGTTGACGTAAATTCCGTTGGTACTGCAGCCGCTGCATCAGGTGGTGAATCGATAGCGGTTGGCGGAGATAGTAGTAGTTCCGGTTCCGGCGATATAGCGATTGGTCCAAATGCATTCGCGACGAGTTCTCCAACAAACAGTGATCCGTCTCTTTCAGCGGTATCACTTGGAAACTCGGCGTTTGCCTCGGGCCAATCGGCCGTTGTAGTCGGGGCTGCCGCAGATGCAGACACAAACAGCATCGCTATTGGCGCTGCATCACTTGCATTCAACGGCGGAAGCGTAGCGATTGGTCGAAACGCAAACAGTATAGGAGGTCAGGGAGTGGCCATCGGTCAGCTCTCTGCATCAGATGCCCTCTATGGTGCGGCAATCGGGTATCGTGCAAAAGTTGAGGGCGAAGCAGGCGTCGCGCTGGGGGAACAGGCCGAGGCTCTGGCCGATAGGGGTATAGCAATCGGCCAGTCGGCTGAAGCGTCGGGTGTCAACTCGCAAGCTTTGGGCGCAATCACTTTTGCAATTGGCGATAACTCGAACGCGATTGGTTATGCAGCAATCGCCCGGGTAGAGGGTGCGATTGCAATAGGTAGCGATGGTGACGACGATGATAGTAGCGGTACTATCGGTGCAGACGCGCTCGGCATAAATTCGATAGCGATTGGAACCGATGCTCTGGCGTTTGCAGAGAATTCTGTCGCATTGGGAGCGAAATCGGTAAATACTAGGGCAGACACGATCTCTGTTGGTAGTGCAGGTGCTGAACGGCAAATCACCAACGTCGCAGCAGGTACGCAGGGCACTGATGCGGTCAACCTAGCACAGCTTAACACCGCATTGGCGGGCGTTTCTGGTGTTGGATCCGAATATTTGGCAGTGCAGAGTGAAGGCCCATTGCCAACGGCAACCGGAGCAGATGCCATTGCGCTGGGGGAAGATGCTAGAGCTACTCAAGCAAACACTATTGCAATCGGCTTTGAGACCAACGCCAGCGGCTTTGCCGGCGTTGCAATCGGCGATAAGGCAGGTGCGACTGGGATTGGTTCTGTGGCCATTGGACGTGAAGCGAGCGGGGCTGAACTTGATTCAATTGCTATAGGTAGCTTTGCGGACGCCTCAGGAGAACGATCAATTGTCGTAGGTTATCGCGCGGATGTGACCGCGAACCAAGCGAGTGCTTTCGGATCATTTTCCTCTGCGCGCGGCGAGTTCTCGACTGCGCTGGGAGCCAATGCTGCCGTTTCAACTGAAAGAGGTACAGCAATCGGCTGGGACGCGACTGTCGGAGCAAGGCTTGGGATATCACTTGGGTTTCGATCACGCTCTGAAGGGGAGGGGTCGATTGCAATTGGATCGGATGAGGGATTGGGAGACGGCGGCGCCACCGCTTCGGGTCTTCACTCAATCTCAATCGGCTTAGGCAGTGAGGCATCGGCTGACAAATCAGTGGCCATTGGGGCGAACTCCATAGCTGATCGGGCCGGTACTATTTCGGTAGGTAGCAGCGTCAATAAGCGCCAGATCGTAAATGTTGCTGATGGGACCGAGTTGAACGATGCTGTGAATCTTGGGCAGCTCAATGATGCAATTGAGGGTGCTATCGCTGGCGCTGCACCGGTCCTCGACTACCTAGCAGTAAATTCGACCAGCACATCAGCAAGAGCCACCGGCGATGGCGCAGCGGCGCTGGGCGAGGGCGCCAATGCTAGTGGAGAAGATTCCTCGGCGATCGGTACACGCGCGAAATCGTCAGGTTTATCCTCCGCCGCACTTGGCACCAATGCCAATGCCAGCGCAACACGCGCGGCGGCAGTCGGCTTTCTTTCCAAAGCCACCGCCAATGATGCTACTGCGGTTGGCTCTGTAGCGACCGCAAGCGGAGTGAATTCGACTGCCGCAGGGTATCGATCAACATCAGGGGGTCTTCAATCAACTGCGGTCGGTGCATTCGCAAGTTCTGGTGGCACGCGCTCCACATCAGTCGGTTATCAGTCGCAATCGAGCGGTGATTTCAGCCTGTCACTAGGGGCCTTCTCCAGTGCGGCCTTTATCAACAGCATTGCAATCGGACGGCAAGCGCAAGCAACCCGCGTAAACCAGATGATGCTAGGAACGGCTAGCTACAGCTACACACTTCCTGGTCTGCCGCAGATTGCTTCAAATAATTTGCAGTCGGGCGATACATTCTTCGTAACCGTCGATTCCAATGGCAATCTGGGCTTTGTAAACACGCCGATTGGATCGGAGGCGATGGCGAGTGCTCCGAGCGGATCACAATCAACCGCTGCAGTGGCGAACACGAATGTGTCTACGGTAACTGCACCGGCAGCACCGGCGGTGGCTACAGTTGTTGCTCCTGCAGTACCCGGCAACTTTGCGAAAACGAGTACTGATGGTGGGCCAGCTATGGTGTCAAACGCGCCGGTCAGCGCTGCCCCCCAGACGCTAGCTATTGCTGAGCAGCAGGAATTGGTCGCAGCGGCTGAACCCGTACAAGTTGCCGCACTGGGAGAAGAAGCCACCGTGATCGATCTCCCGCCTGAGTTCGCTCCGGCGGCTGGCACGCGCACAACCGCTAATGTCAGTAACACTACCAGCGTAGGTATCAGTGCACCTGCGATTTCGGCGGTTACCGATGCACAATTGGGAGCGTTGTCCGGACGCGTCACAACGTTGGAGAACCGCGTCGATGCGCTGTCGCTCCAGCTGGGTGATGTGGAACGATCAGCTAATGGCGGTATCGCAGCCGCCATGGCGCTAGGCCAAGGGAAGATCGTGCCGGACTCTGGCATTTCGATGACCGTAGCTGCCTCGACCTACGGCGGTCAGCAAGGCTTCGCGGGATCATTGACCGGTCGGCTTGACGAGAAAGTCTATGTCTCGGCAGGCGTGAGCGGCAATACTGGCGACGGCAAGGTTGGAGGCACGGTTTCAGCGACCTTCGGGTTCTGATATCCGCAGCAATCGACCGGATAAGGGCGTGGGGGATATTGCCCCGGCTGGTATATCTATGTGCATCCTGAAGCCGCACGCAGCCGGACCCGGATCGAGTAGCGATTGCCTCTGTGGGCCGTTCGGTTCACAACCGGACTGCGTGACACATCTCTTCCGCCTTGACGCCGACGCTGCGACGATAGCCGAAACATTCGGTGCCGTGCGCGGCGATGATCCGTGGCCGGGCGGCCATGTTGCGCCATCCAGCTTTGCGCCGGTCATTACCGCCGGACGCGAGCTGATACCGGGTCCGATACGCAGCCGGGGTAGACGGCGGATCACACCGCGCATGTGGGGTGTCCCGCCACCTCCCAGCGTTCAATATGATGGACGCAACGCAGTGCTGACCGTGCGCAATCCGCATAGTCCGTTCTGGATCGGCAATCTGCGCAATAGCGAGTTTCGCTGTTTGATCCCCGCCACGGCATTCATGGAATGGAGCGCTGGCGTCGATGCGCAGGGCCGGCGCAAACAAATGTGGTTCGCGCCCACCGACCAGCCGCTGTTCGCGATGGCAGGCGTGTGGAAGGACAGCGAGGTACCGAGCTTTGCCCTGCTCACTTGTGAAGCCAATGCAGCGCTGCGGCGCGAGGGGCGCGAGCGGATGCCCGCTATCCTGCCCGCCGATCCGGGGGCACAGGAATTGTGGCTTTATGGCGAATGGCGGAAGGCTGAAGCTTTACTCCAGCCTTATTCGTCATCGCTGATGCGTCCTGTTGAGCGTGGCCCAACAAACTAGCTTTCGCTGCGCTTTGCCGCCATCAAACCTGCGATAGCGGCAAAGATCGCCGCCAAGGTTCCGGCAGCACCAGCCGGGAAGAGCAAGCTCATGCCGGTACCGAGTGCGCCAATATTCAACACCAGCGCCGCAAGTCCCGCAATGATCGCGATACCGGAAACAATTTTCCCTGCCATCGCATTATTGGTCTTGAGCAAGAACAGCCCGAAGCCAATCGCGGCGAGACCGATAAATGCCTTGGCGAGGAAATAGAACGAGAACGCACCGCTCACGATCATCCAGAACACCCAAGTATGTTCCTCACCCGCCAGCGCGGCGGGCTTGAACAGCGAAAGGCCGATGCCGATTTGGACCAGGTTGAACACGCCCGCCAAAGCAATCGCTGCCCATGCCACGCGGCTGCCACCGCCGCGCACCATCGCGGTGAGACCGCCCAGCGCAATCGCGGCAAAGGCAACGGCTTCGGTCGTCCAAACTATGGCGACTTCGCTCCACCTATCGTTGACGTAGCGCACTATATCGGCATTGGTGAGGCCAGCGGCAGAGTCGGCAGGCTGCGGGCCGCCTAACGTGGCCATATACAGAATTTGCGTCACCACTGTTGCGATCAGCGCGATGGCCACGACCTGCGCAGCGTGATGCGCGCTCATATCTCTGCCCATAATTGAACCCTCTCTGTCAGCACGATTTTATCGATTGCGCTTCCAGCAGAGTAGCCCCCAATGTGCTATCCCCTAACGACCAACGGCCCAATCGACCCGACAGAAACCTGCATGAGAACGCCGTTCTGATCCGGCAGAGCGGTTCGCTAGGTAAGTTGTCACCATTGACAATTTATGCTCGTTGGCAAATGAGACTTGCGACGGGATCGGCTGTATGGATCGGCCCGCAGTGCGAGATGAGGGCCTCCACTTGAACACAGTCGCAACCGACAGGCCGGAACAACCGAAGGCTGGCACGATGTCCATCGCGCTGGTTGACGATCACCGGCTGTTTCTGATGGGTTTTTCGCTTCTGCTTGAGCGGATCGAGCATGATTGCAGCGTCGAGCCATTCGATACGCCCGTCGACCTACTGAAAGCACTGGACAACGGATCGCGATTTGATCTGGTGATTTGCGATCTGATGATGAGCAGCATGAATGGCCTTGCTTTTATCGCTGCCTTGCGCGGACGTCATGACGTTCCCGTGCTGATGATTTCGGGCATCAACACATCACCGCCACTGGCTGAAATGCGCCAGCTCAATGCGCAAGGCTTTGTCCATAAGTCGGCAGACGACGCCGAACTAATCGAAGCTATCGAGACAGTGCTGCAAGGCGGCACATACTTCCCGCACTATGCGCCCGATGCCGGCGACGGCACCGAAAGCAATTTTGGAGACGTTGCCGATATCTATGGAGACGGGTCCGAAGTGCCAGTGCCAACCACACGGCAGATCGAAATTCTCAAGCTGATTTCCAATGGCGCGAGCAATAAGGAAATCGCCCGGTCATTGTCGATCAGCGAGAACACAGTGAAGACTCACATCAAGCAGATTTTCGAATTGCTGAAAGTGAACAAGCGCACCGCATCGGTGAGGGCTGCGCAGGCATTGGGAATTCTCTAGCACCGACACCTAAGCCTGTGCGGACTCCGCCTCCGCCCGGTCTGCAACATGTCTTGCATTGCGACTCTGAGATCGCCCGGCTCAATTGGCTTATTGAGATAGATAATGGCGTCACTCTCATCATAGCCAGCTAGATTGCCCAGATTGCCGCTCATCAGAATTGCAGGAATTTGGGCATTACACTCTTCGCGAATGGCCACGATCAAATCGACACCGTCATCATCCGGACCAAGCCGCTTATCGATGAGCAGCAGTGCCGGATCGCTTTCAGTCAGAGCAACAATTTCGAGTGCTTGCTTTGAATTGCTCGCCGATATGACTTGGCATTTCCATGACGTCAGCACCGCTGCCATCGCTTCGGTGACTGCCGGCTCATCATCGACAAGCACGACCAATGGCGCGCCATCGAAAGCATCATTGTCAGTGGCAACGATTGCCGGTCCGTCGACATGCGCACCCGCGAGCGGGACCGACAGATAGAATGTCGTCCCCTCACCAGGCTTTGATCGCAGATCAATGCCTATATCGAGTAACGCACACAGGCGCTGGACAATCGATAATCCCAATCCAAGGCCCGCCGACCCGCCTTCGCTGCCAACGCGGACATACTCATCGAAGATCCGATGTTGATCCTCCTCCAAAATACCTTCGCCGCTATCGCTAATCGTGATCCGTGCAACCTGCCCAACCCGCTCGGTATAGAAGCTGACATGGCCATCCTGCGGCGTGAACTTACGGGCATTGGACAACAAATTGCTCAAGACACGCGCGAGCAACAGTGGATCGGTTTCCACTTCCACATCGTCAAATTCGACTTTCTCCAACTGCGGGCTGCGCTCGTTGGATGCAAACTCATCAACCAGCTTGCGGCATTCTTCGGCCAATTTTACCGGCACGATCCGCGGGACAATCGCGCCGCTATCGATCCGTGAAACATCGACAATGCCCTGCAGCAACTCCTTCTGAGCGCGCCACGATTCCTCAACTTTGTCGAGCATCTCGTGCTGCAATTGCGTCTCCAGCATGTCGCGCAGTGCCTTCATAAAGAAGCCTTGCGATTGCAGCGGCTGCGACAGATCGTGACTGGTCGCGGCAAGGAAGCGTGACTTCTCTTCGCTCGCCCGCAGATATAGCCGGTTCTGCGTGACGATCTTGTCATTGAGCGCGCGGGCATTACGCGCGGCGATTGTTTCGCGCGTATCAATTTCCACCCGTGCGCTGACAAACATCGCAAACAGATAATAGACAATCACGCCCATCCCGAGCAGCGCGATGCCACCAGGCGCGGTAAAGGCGATGTAGAAGCCGAGCGGCGGAAGCGAAGTGCTCGCAAGCGCAATATAGGTTGCGCGGTAGGCGGAGCTAGGCAACAAACCGCCAATGGTGATGCTGAATACCGTCAGGCAGCCGAGAAAAATCGTCAGCTCCGACGAATAGTCCATCTGGTAGATCGCAAAGCCGCCCCAGACCACGCCGGTAATAGCTGAAACAACCATATGTCCTCGCAGGAAGGTGCCGACGTTGTCCCGCGTGATCCCGTCGCGCGCAGCCATTTTGCCGTAGAGATAGGCGACCACCACCATAGTCGTGCCCAGCGCAAACCATATGGCGGCGATCGTCCGCGAATTGACCAGCGCCATGATCACCGCCGTGTAGACGACGATAAACGCGACCAGCACACTCGAACCCCATGCGCGCTCTTTCAGCAGCCGCGCCTGCTCCATGCGCAGCAAAGTAAGGTCTTCGGATTCAAGGAGTTCGGGCTGATCCATTATCGAGCGCGTATCACGAAGCCTGCGCGGTATGGAAGTCCGGCCCACGCCTCATAATCAGGATTGCCACGCATTTTAGTGCGACAGGGATCAATGCGAAGAATCCCATAAAGGCCAGCAAAGTCACCGGATCGTGCGTCTCGCTGGTCTCAAATTCCAGATAGCCTAGCACCGGAAAGGCCAGCCCCATCGGCGCAGCGAAAGCACATTTGGACACCGCGTTTTTAACCGACAGATAGACGCCCGACAGCCGGTCGCCGGTTTCACTTTCATGATCGGAGGCGATATCGGCCAGCATGGATGTGGGCATCACTGCGTCGCAACCAAAAGTCCCGCCGATCACCGCGAAGAGGATACAGATCGCCACCACATCGCCTTCTCCGAACAGCGGCATTGCCAACAATGCCACCATGCTGATCATGATGCCTGCCTGCCAGCATTTCGCCTTACCCACACGCCGCGCCACCGCGAGCCACAGCGGCAAGAACAAGGCGGTCGAAAGAAACAGCAGACCGATGAATAGCCCCACCAGCCCGGGCGCTTTGACAATGAAAGTAATATACAGGACCGCAAGCCCGCTAAACAGCGCATTGGCGGTCTGGATAATGAAGAAGGGCCCGAGCAGATATTTGTAGCGCCGCTCAGCCAAGATGGTCTTGAGCGACGCGGTTATCCCCGCGCTGGATCGCGCTTCGACCCGGTTTCTGGCGGGCACGAAGGCGATGAACAGCAGAAAGCCCAGCGCCGCCAAACCAATCGCGCTGATCGCAATCGCGGGCAGCGAGCCGGAGGCGCTCGTGGTTAGCAGCAACGGCATAGTGCCCGCCAGCAACGCCCCGGCCACCTGAAATCCCGCTTTGGCACTGGCAAGTCGCGAGCGTTCATCGACATAGGGCGATATCTCTAGTCCGGTCGATGAATAAGGTACGTCCAGCATCGTCATAGAAATGAAAAACACTGTCCCCGCGATAATTAGATAGGCTGGCCCGATATCGCCCGGCGGAACCAGCAAGAACCACAAGGCTGCGCAGAAACCGACAATCCCCGCCGCCATCCACGGCTTGCGCGGCCCGAAGCGGCTGCGTGTCTGGTCGCTGAGATGTCCGATCATCGGATCGGTCAAGATATCCAGAAACCGCCCGCCCAAAAAGATCGCGCCGACCACGCCCAGCCCGAGTCCCATATCAATCGCATAGAATGTCGGCAGATATGTCAGCAGCGCCAGCCCGGCCATCGCAATCGGCATAGTCAGCAGACCGTAACTGGTGAGCTGCCAAGGCGTCAGGCGCGGAACATCGCCCTGATTTGGCTGAGAAACTGTGCTTTGCATACTGTCTGAACACTTTGAAAATCTGCGACCGATTCGCCAGAACCGACACGATTTTCGCTCCCCCTGCAATCACCCGTTTGGGCGATACAGCAGCCGCCCGCGCGATGATAGGCCCGTCACAGTTAAGACTGATTAACCAATGAGGGCACCGTTATGATCCGTTTCACCAAATCAAAATCCGCCTATCTTATGAGCGCTGGCGCGGCCGCGTTTGCGGTGGCCAATTTGAGTATGGCATCGAGCGAAGCGCAGGCAGAAGACTGTGCGCTCGACACCAATGACGATGGGTTTGTTGACAGTTTCGGCGGTGCCCAGAGTAATGGAGGAGATGGCGCGCTCGCATGCGGAAATAACGCTGTGGCAACCGGCACTAACGCAACTGCGATCGGTTCAGGTGCAGTGGCGGATCAGATCGAATCGATAGCAATCGGCGGCGATGGTGGCGATGCCGATACACTGGGAGCGCGAGCAATCGGCAATTCGACGATAGCAATCGGCAATGACTCTCTTTCCACCGGGGCAAACTCCGTCGCTATCGGGATGAGTTCCCAAGCAACATCATTTAACACTGTTGCGCTTGGCAATGACAGTATTGCCTCGAACGTTGGTTCGACGGCGGTCGGCGATACTTCGAGCGCAACTGGGAAATCATCGACGGCCCTAGGCTACAGCTCATTGGCGAGCTTTGAAGATGCCATGGCGCTGGGCTTCAACGCTTTTGCGACCGCTAATGGCGCGATGGCAGTGGGGCCGCGTACGAGAGCAAGCGGAGCGGGCGCGATCGCGATTGGCGGACACGCAGGCGATATCAATCCATTAGGTGCCCAGGCGAGCGGAACAGGATCGGTCGCGCTTGGTGCGGACTCGCGCGCGTCGAATGGCGCTGTTGCAATCGGGCGTGACTCGGTCGGAAGTGTTGCAGGCACCGTTTCAGTCGGATCATCTGGCAACGAACGGAAAGTTGTAAACGTCGCTGCCGGAACTGCAGGTACCGACGCAGTTAACAAGGCCCAACTTGATGCAGTCGCGGCAGCGGCAGGCGGCAATGACTATGTCGATATCAACAGCACCGGCACCGCCGCCAACGCCACGGGCGACGATGCTATCGCGATTGGTGAAGGAGCAGTCAGTTCAGCGAACAATGCAACTGCTGTAGGAAGCGTTGCAACCGCATCGAGGGATAATGCGGCTGCATTTGGCACCAACGCTCAAGCTACGGGCCTCTTTTCGACTGCTATAGGCGGTGGCTCCAGAGGCACGGGAACTGAAGCCACTGCTGTCGGCCAGAACGCGAATGCCGGATCGTTTTCCGTTGCCATCGGCGGATCAACGTCAGCGGGTTCACAAGCGACAGCGGTCGGACGCGCATCAAGCGCACAAGGAGATGAAGCTGTTGCGCTGGGCGTCCTTGCGAATGCCTCTGCAAACAACAGCATAGCGCTCGGGGCTAATTCGCTCGCTGATCAAGTGAACACAGTCTCGGTCGGTGCGGTCGGCAACGAGCGCCGGATCACTAATGTCGCTGCCGCCACAGGCAATACCGACGCGGTCAATCTCGCGCAACTCAACGCAGCCGCCGCCGCCGCGACCTTCGCCAGTGAAGACTATGTCGTCGTCAACAGCACTGGAACGATTGCAAGCGCGACTGGTGCAGGCGCCATTTCCATCGGTGAAAACAGCGGTGCGGCGGGCGCTAACAGCATTGCTATGGGCACCAATTCCGACGTGAATGGTGAGCGCGCGGTGGCGATTGGCAATGACTCGCAAGCAACCAGCATTTTTTCTGTAGCATTGGGTAACGAAGCCAAAGCTCTCAATGTTTTTGCAGTCGCCGTCGGAAATGCCGCGCAAGCGTCAGCACCTCAGGCGACCGCAATAGGCTCCAGCGCCAGAGCGGAGGGCAATGCTTCAACAGCACTCGGCACTTCTGCCAGAGCTACAGCGACCGACGCAATTGCCATTGGCTTTTTAGCGCAAGCTGAGAACGAGGACTCAATCGCCGCTGGCGAATTTTCAAACGCTACCGGTGATGGAGCCATTGCAATCGGTGCCGACAGCGAGGACGCTGGCAACGTTGGGGCGCTCGCAAGTTCTGCGGGCAATGTAGCGATCGGAATAGACTCAGTCGCCAGCGGAACGTTCAGTACCGCCTACGGAGCGGGCGCGCTGGCAACAGGTGATTTCTCCAACGCATTCGGCACCGGCTCGATTGCTTCGGCTGACAACGCGCTGGCTATCGGTGTCCTTACACAGGCGACCGGCTTGGCCAGCACGGCCTTGGGCAATGGCGCAATGGCAAGCGGGGCAACTTCGCTTGCGCTTGGCGTCGATGCCAACGCGTCTGCAACAGGGGCCGTCGCCTTGGGTCAGGGATCGGTTGCCGATGTGGCCAACACGGTTTCTGTTGGAGCATCGGGCGGCGAGCGTCGGATCACCAATGTCGCTGCCGCTACGGGCGGCACCGACGCGGTCAATCTGACGCAACTGAATGCGGCTGTCGCGGGGGCTGGCAGTGACTATGTCGACATCAACAGCACTGGAACCGCCGCCGATGCCAGCGGCTCGAATGCGCTCGCGATCGGACAATCATCAAGAGCTAGTGGAGTTGCTGGTGTCGCAATAGGGCTAAGCAGCTTAGCGACATCAACCGTTGATATCGCTATAGGGAGCGGTGCACGCGCCAGCGGCGGTAACAATATTGCGCTGGGCGCCTCTTCCGAGGCGTCCGGCGGTTTTGCGATCGCGGTTGGTAGCGATTCCAGCGCCAATGCAAGTTCCATAGCTATGGGCTTGCAAGCGGCCGCTTCGGGTACCAATGCGCTAAGCATCGGGCGGGCATCGACTGCCTCTGCTGACAACAGCATCGCTCTCGGCCGAGACTCTGCCGCTACAGAAGCGTTTACGGTTTCTTTCGGGCGTGAAGAAACCTCAGTTGGCGCAGGTGACGAAATCACACGCCGTCTCGTCAATATCTCCGACGGTGTTGATGATAGCGACGCTGTAACTGTGGCGCAGCTCAACGCAGGACTTGCCAACGCCGGCTCGATTTTTCTGGATGTGAATGACGGCGGTACGCTTTCCGCAAGTGCGACCGGTGATCGTTCAATGGCCCTCGGTGCAGGCGCACGGAGTGAACTGCGCGATAGCGTTGCGATCGGAAGGGGCGCAAGTAACACTGCCTCTTCGCCAACAACTTTAGGCAGCAGTGTTGCCCTGGGTAATAGCGCACGCACCACTGGCGGAAATGCAACTGCAGTCGGTGTTTCCTCAGTCGCCCACACACAAAGTACTGCGGTGGGTCAGCGCGCAAACGCAAATGGCAGCAATTCGGTTGCGGTTGGTTTCCTTGCGAATAGCGGGATTACCTCAGGATCCAGCAGCGTAGCTGTCGGCACCTTGGCGAAAGCCGCAAGTTTTGCTGGCGTTGCAGTCGGTAACGGTTCCGAAGCAAATGGGGACGAATTCTCGGTTGCAATTGGCGTCAACGCCAAATCGCTTGCGGACAATGCTCTGGTATTGGGTGCTTTCGCGACCTCATCTGAAGAGGGGGCAATCGCACTGGGTGCCAATTCCGTGGCCAATCGCGGCAACGCGTTGTCAATCGGGAGCAACGATCCAACCACTGGCTTCACCCGCCAAATCGTCAATGTCGCGGCAGGCACGCAAGATACCGATGCCGTCAATGTTGCCCAACTGACGGCTGCGCTGGCGACTGCGGGCAATGATTATATCGCGGTTAACAGCACCGGCACTGTGGCTCTTGCGACCGGAGGCAATGCTATCGCTATCGGTCAGGAAAGCACGGCAACCGCTCTTGATGCCGTGGCTATCGGCCATGTCGCGAATGCAGGCGAAGGTGCAGTCGCGCTGGGCGGCGACTCTATCGCCACCGGCTTTAACAGCACAGCACTCAGCCGCAACGCGATGGCGACCGGCCAAGGCGCGATTGCCATCGGTGTTGATGGTTCGGACATCGATACCATAGGCGCAATGGCAACTGCGGCAGGCGCGGTAGCTATAGGCCAAGACAGCACTGCGACCGGCCTGAATGGCGTTGCAGTTGGCTCGGATTCCGAGGCAACCGGCTCCGACTCAACTGCGCTGGGTCGATTGGCCAGAGCATCAGGGAATGGCTCGACCGCGCTGGGCCGCTTGGCCAAGGCCGAGGGAGAGAATGCAATTTCACTTGGCGGTTTAGCAACTGCGACCCAGACGCGCGGTACTGCGCTTGGCTTCCTGGCTAAAGCGACTGCAACCGACGCAACGGCCATTGGCTCATTGACCACGGCGTCAGGGAGCAGTTCAGTTGCGTTAGGCTTCAGAGCGGCCAGCGCGGGCTTGCAGTCCGCCAGCATCGGTGCATTTTCGCAAGCTGCTGGTACGCGGTCGAACGCACTGGGATATCAAGCCAGAGCGAATGGCAATCTCAGTGTTGCCTTAGGCTCGTTTGCAAGGGCCGGCTTCGATAACTCAGTTGCTATTGGTAACTCGGCATTTGCGACCCGGACGAACCAGTTTGTGCTCGGCACGACTAGCAATAGCTACACATTGCCCGGCCTGCCGCAGATCGCGTCTAACAACATTCAGTCCGGCGATACGTTCTATGTGACAGTCGATAGCGCCGGCAATTTGGGGGTTGTGAACACGCCGGTGGGCTCAGCTCCTGCGCCGTCAATGTCGACCGCGCCAAGCGGATCGCAATCGACTGCAGCAACAAGCAACACGATGATGGCCGTTGCACCATCTGCGGCTCCAGCAGTCGCTGCAGCACCAGTGACTTCACCTGTAGCCTCACCTGTTCCGGGTGATTTTGCGCAGACCAGCACCGATGGCGGACCAGCGCTTGTATCGAATGCACCTGTAAGTGCAGCGCCGGAACAGCTGACTGGTGCGTCGATTATCGAGCGCGGTGTTTCATCGGGAATGGTTGCACAGGATACTGTGCTGCAGGAACCAGTTGATACGGGAGCAGTCGCACCAGCCCTCGCATCGGCAGCACCGCAGGAGTTGACTACAGCGGCTCAACCGGTTGAAGTTGCTGCACTCGGGGAAGACGCTACCGTTGCGGAACGTCCACCGGAATACGCCCCAGCAGCTGGCACACGTAGTACTCCGAATGTCAGCAGCACTGCCAGCCTTGGTGTGACCGCTCCAGCCATCTCAGCCGTCACCGATTCACAGTTTGGCGCGCTGGATACGCGGGTTGGAAATCTGGAAGGCCAGGTGACCGAGCTGTTCGACCTCGCAGCCGTGCAAAGCAAGGATCTGCGCCAGAGTATCGCGGCCGTTGCTGCGATGGCGCAGCCACATTTCCCAAGCGAAGCGGGTAAAACCAGCTACGCGTCCAACGTGTCGTATTTCCGCGGGCATGTTGGCTTCTCGGCCGGTGTAACGCATCGCTTCGAAGGTGATTTCGCGATCACGTTGGGGGCCACCTATGGCGGCGGTAAAAACACCGCGGTCAAAGCGGGTATTGCTGGCGAATTCTAATGCCCATTGGTTAACACCAGCAACACCTGAAACGGAAAGGCGGTGGAGTGCGACCCCCACCGCCTTTCTTTTTGGCTTTCTTACTACTGGAAGAAGTTCACTTACGCTTCGGCGTCTGACTTGATCATCAAAATACCAATCGCAAGGAACAGAGTGGCCGCCGTGCCTGCGCCGCCAGCGGGACGGACAATCTCCATACCCACGGCCATGCTGTAAAGGTTAGTAGCGATAGCTACGATACCGGCTAGAACAGCCAACCCGCCAAAGCTTTCGCCACGCCGCCGCCATTGAACAATGTCGCGCTCAGGAGGATTGCCGCAAAGCCGAACAGAAACTTGCATGCGAAATACAGAAAGAATGCGCCCGCCAATACAGCAGTGAACGCCGGGGCTAGTGCTTCGCCGGCATCACTGAGCGGACCAAACATCGCAAGACCCATACCGACCTGGATAACATTCAGAATGCCGCCGACTGCAATTGCTGCCCACAGCGCGCTATGCGCCGATTGCCGCGCCATTGCGACCAGTGCGAAAACCGAGATGCCAAGGAAGGCAACTGCTTCAGCAGTCCAGATCAGCATCCGTGGCGGCTCGCTTCCGCCGGACGAAATGCCAACATAAAGAAGCTTCGAGATAACGGTGAAAAGTAGCAGAACAGCGGTCAGCTTTGCCGAGCGATTTGCGGTAATGTCCATTTTGATAGTCCCTGCTACGTATTAACGCTTCGGGCGCAATTCGCCCTTGTCCCCTGTTCGCGACAGCATGCGATCCGGTTACAAACGCAACCAATATTTCTCACAGAGCCCTTAGAAGGGCCCGATTACATGGATTGGCTGGCAATCCAGTCTTCGATCTTCTTCTCCAGCACGGGCAGCGGCAAAGCGCCGGTATCGAGCACTTGAGCGTGGAAACCTTTGATGTCGAAATCGTCGCCCAGCGCAGTTTCGGCTTTCTCGCGAAGTTCCTGAATCTTGAGCGCACCGACCTTATACGCCAGCGCCTGCGTCGGAATCGCGATGTAACGCTCCACTTCGGCAGTGGCGTCGGTTTGCCCCATCGATGAATTGTCGATCATATACTGGATCGCTTGATCGCGGGTCCAGCCTTTGGTGTGGAGACCGGTATCGACCACCAGCCGCATTGCACGGAGCTGTTCGTCGGCGAGCGTGCCCATCCGCTGATAGGGATCATCGAACAAGCCCATCTCGTATCCGATGGTCTCCGAATAGAGCGCCCAGCCTTCGACATAGGCGGTGTTCCCGCCGAAGCGCATAAACGCGGGAATGTCTTCATTCTCGCGCGCCAAACTGATCTGGAAGTGATGCCCCGGGGCGCCTTCGTGCAGATAGAGCGTGGTGTTGCCGATGATGTTGCGGCTCGGCAAGTCGTAAGCGTTGAAGTAGAAAATACCGGGACGGGAACCGTCGGCTGAACCCGCCTGATAAGACCCGCCCGCCTGGAATTTCTCGCGGAACGGTTCGTAGGGGCGAATTTCCAGCGGCGTTTCCGGCGTGAGCGAGAAATAGTCATCGATCTTGGCATCCACGATCTTGCCGATCCGGTAATAATCTTGGGTCAGCCACTCCCGGCTCTCGGGCTGAAACTTCGGATCGGTGCGCAAATATTCGAAGAACTCCTGCAGGGTTCCGTCGAATCCGACTTCCTGTTTGACGCCTTCCATACCTTCAAGGATGCGCTTCACTTCCGAAAGGCCCAGATTGTGCAGATAGTCGGCAGTCAGCGGCAAAGTCGTCGTATTCTCGATCATCTGCGCATAGAGGACGTCACCGCCCTTCATCTGGCTCAGACCAACGCTCTCGCGCGCAACTGGCAGATATTCCTCTACCAGAAAATCGCGCAGCCGCGCATGGACCGCGTATATTTCACTGATCGCCACCTGATGATCGGCTTCGAGGCGGGCTTTGTCCTCATCGGAGAAATCATCGGGAAATTTCTTCATGGGGCCCCATAGGGGGGAGTCAGTAATGCCTTGCCCGAGCTGCGTGTTGAGCTGCTCGATCACATTGGTGATTGTCAGCTGCGTTTCAAAAACGCCGCTGGCCATCCCTTCGCGGAATTTGTCAATCGAACGATCGGTGATCGCGACATAGTCTTTGTGCCGCGCGACATTGTTCTCGTAATCTTCCACCGTTGCGAAAGGCGCACTGCCCTGCCCGCTGGCGAAAGTCGGATAGAAAGTGTGGAATCCGCTGAAGTGGTTGACCGGACGCACTTCGGTCAGCGCGCGGATTTCCGGCGAATTGCCTTTGAGCGATTGTTCCTGATTATATTGGAACACATCATAAGCGATCCGGTCCGTCGCGTTCAGCATATCGCGATCAATCTCGGCGAGGCCGGCCAGATTGGCTTTCGCGTTCGCAATGTCCTGTTCGACATATTCGTCGGTCAGAAAGTCACCGATCCGGTCGGCATAGCGCATATCCCCGCGGAACAGCGCGCTTATCGGATTGAGTTTGAGATTGGCTTCGTCAGCAGCGGCGAACAGGGCCGAGAGCTTCTCGCTCTCCGTTTCAGCGCCGGGTGCTCCTTCTATAGCACCAGCGGTCTCGGCAGGCGTAGCCGCTACCGTGTTCGCTGAAGCGACCTCGACATCGTTTGCACCGCAAGCAGCGAGCACCAGAGCGGATGCGCCGATCAGCGCGGAACGAAGAAAAATCATGTGGTGGTCCCCTGACAATAGAATCTTGTTACCGTGCGGTAGTCCGGTGCACGGCGTCAAGGCGCGCGCGCTTCGATCAACGGGTATCGCAGTTCGATCAATTGGCGTCAGTCGAGGCAAAACCGGTCACCGCGCCGCGCGATGTTGAAGCCTTTGGCTTTCGCCTCACGGCTTTCAGCGCTGTCCGGATCGCGGATCGGATTGGTGTGGTTGTAATGAATGAAATGGACCTTCGCGTGGTCGCTCGCGGTCAATTGCTTCAATGCTTCCATAGTTTCGATCACGCGCGGATGCGGGATCTTTGACATATCACGGCCGGGCAACTCATCATCGTCATAGAATGTGGCGTCGACGAACAGATAATCGATACCGGCAACGAGAGCTTCTGGTTCACCGTTCTCCTGATCGAGAAACGCCTCCCAACTGTCGATATCGGGAAGATAGATCGCTCGCCGGTCAGGAGTCATCAGCACAAAGCCAACCGTCTCGGAATATTCGTCACGGTGCGGGACGCTGAATGGCAGAACGCCGAATTCGTCGCTGGTGACAACAAAACCGTCCGCCGTCATCTCGCGCAGTTCGATATTACCCAGCGAAACCAGCTGGGACCACGGCCCGTTCGTCCGCAAAAACTCAGCCATACGAGGCATGGCGTAGACCGGCACATTGCTCGCGCCCGCCGCTTCGCGGCCCAGATAGGCCAAGCCGAGATAATGCCCGATATGTGCATGGGTGAGGAAAATGCCGTCCAGACCAAGACCGTCCTTCGGCGGCGCAATCGCATCTAGCATCGCGAGTTGTTCGGAAATTGCCGGGGATGCGTCGAACAAGAAACGCTGGCCGTTCTCGCGATCGATCACCGCGAGCGAGCTTGGCAGCAGTCGCGGCCCGTCATCATCCGCATTACCGATCTGAGGAGCACCTGCATCCTGACCCGCGCCCAAAACAACTAGCTCTCTCTGACAGATCGGCGCTTCCTGCGAGGCGGCAGGGGCTTGCGAGACCGCCAAAGCGAGCGCGCTTAGGATCACTCCACAATCCGCCCGCGCACCATTACCCAGTCGACATCTTCGAGCACAGCCACATCGGTTAGCGGATTACCATCCACCGCAATAATATCTGCTGAATAACCGGGCGCGATGCGGCCGATTTCATTCTCCAACCCGATCACTTCGGCAGCAACGGTAGTCGCGCTTGCCAGAGCCTGCCGATTGGTCATTCCACCCTTGGTCATCAAGCCGAACTCACCCGCATTCTGACCGTGTGGGAACACGCCGGCGTCGGTGCCGAAGGCAATTTTCACGCCGTATTCGCGGGCGCGCTCGACAATGCTTTCTGCGAACGGACCGACTTCTCTGATCTTGTTCTCGACTACCGGCGTGTAGAACCCCTTGCCAAGGTTCACCCTTATGCCTTGGAACGCCATCAGCGTCGGTACCAGTATCGTGCCGTTCTCTCTCATCACGCGGCCCGCCTGCGCGTCAATATAGGTGCCGTGCTCGATCGTATGGACGCCCGCACGTGCCGCTGCCTCGATCCCGCGCGCACCATGCGCATGAGCAGCAACTTTGAGGCCCAGCGATTCCGCCGTATCGACAATCGCCTTCATCTCGGCATCGCTGAAATGCGCCTCCAGCCCGCGCCCCTGCTGGCTGAGGACGCCGCCAGTGGCAGTTATCTTGATGAGATCGGCGCCGTATTTCGAAGCCGTCCGCACCATTTCCGCGCATTCGGTCGGACCGGTACAGGCAAAGCTGGTGCCCAGCGCATCATTCACTTCTCGCCGGAAGCCGTTGATGTCTCCGTGTCCGCCTACAATCGCAATGGTCCGCGCAGAGGTGACGATCCGCGGGCCGGGTACCACACCGCTTGCTGTTGCCCGTCGCAGAGATTGTGTCACCTGATCGGTCCGCGAACCCAGATCGCGAACCGTGGTGAAGCCCGCCAATGCTGTGATCCGCGCATTTTTGGCTGCCAGCAAAGTATACCATTCGGGCGGATTGGTTGCAGCGCGCCAGAATTCTCCGCTGGGATCACCCGACAGATGGGTGTGCAAATCGATCAGGCCGGGCAACACGGTTTTTCCGGACAGATCGACTGTTTCGGCATCTCCGGAAGGTTCTGTATGGCCGTTCTGAATTGAGACGATCTTTCCGTCAGTCACAATGATGGTCGATGGTCCGCTCGCTTCACCCGAAGCATCGGCAATCACCGAGCCTGCGTGGATATAGGTTGTTTCAGCCAGCGCCGATGACCCGGCAATGCCAAGCGAAATGACGGCAGCGCCGGATAGTAATTTGGTCAGCCCGAACATCGTGTATCTCCCTGTTACGCCCATCATGCAGCGAACCGTTTGCTTGAGCAAGAATATAGCAGTCCAAGGGAGAGCGAACCGTATGATCAGTCAGCGTGATTGATGAGTGTTTCGTTTCCGCGGCCGGACGCGCCCACCGAGTGAGTGCGGCCATTCAAACCGGATCGGATAACGCGGCCCATATCCGCTTGACCACCGGATTGTCATTTTCGACCGAACGAAAGATGCGAATACTCATAGGGGACATCCACTCATCCGGTATCATTTCAGGACCTGGAGCGCCCTCTCCGATCAAGCTGTGCGGAACCCAGCAAAGGCCGAGCCGCTTTTCCGCAGCGGTCATAAGGCTTTCGGCCAACGACGCGCGGTATTTCGGGACCAAACGGTACCCGAAGTCATTTGCGGAAATGATCGAACGGACCACATGCGCCATAAATGTCGAATCAGCATATTTCAGGTAAGGAATTTCACTCTGATTGGCTGGACCGATATAGGACTCTGCATCTTGGGGGCCGCAATATGGCACCATCGCATCTTCGCCAATCACCAGACTAGGGAATTTCTCCTGATCGATATCGAATTGTACCGATGGATGGCTGTAGCACAGGAACATATCGCTGCTGCCATTGGTAAGACTGAGAAGATACTCTTCGACGGTTCTCGCGTCGGCAGTAATCGAGATACCGAAAGGTCCAATCCGTTCCGTCAAATCCGCCACAAGTTTCGGCACGAATGCAAGAGCAAGAGTATGCAGGCAGGCAAGATGCACCTCATAGTCTGCCGTACGGGCTGAGGCAGCGATACGAGACTGTGCCTCCTCACTCATGGCGACGATCTCTCGCGCCGTCTGGATAAAGTCTTCACCCTGCGGGGTCAGTGTGATCGGATGGTGCGAACGATCCAGCAATTCCGATCCGGCCCATATCTCTAGTGACTGGATACGCCTGCTGAGGGCGGACTGGGTGACGTGGCGGGTTTCAGCGGCCCGCGAGAAGCTCCCCAATTGAACGACATGGAGCAAGTCTTTTAGCCATTTGATGTCCATTTAATCGCGCCCCTCGATCTTATGCAAAATTTGCATAATTATTTCCTAATTACGAACTGGCACAATGACAACGATTATGGGCAATCTATGAACAAATATTGATCTGGGAGGAAAATAATATGTCACCGTTCAAAAGCCAGCTAATGGTGTTCACCTGTCTCGTTTCTGCGGGAATGATGTTCGGCGGCACGACTGCGGCAGCGCAGGATAACACCGAGCCCGATCCAACGCTGCCGCCCGGCCAAACCGGGGCATCGGATAACGACCCGATCATTGTGACCGGCTCTCGCATCGAACGGCCCATCGAAAACTCATCGGTCCCGCTTCAGGTACTCAGCGCTGACGATATTCAGGAAACAGGCACAGTCGACCTGCAAGAAGCGTTGGTGGAGCTTCCGGGCGTTTCTCCCTCTATTTCGCCGCAAAGCAGCAACAATCTGATCCAGACAAGCGGGCTATCGACCATCAGTCTGCGCCGCCTCGGTGATGATCGTACATTGGCCCTGATTAACGGCAAACGTGCTGTGTCCAACTCGGGCAACTCGGATCGCGTGAGCCTTTCAACCATACCGGAAGGGTTGTTGAAACGGGTCGATGTTGTCAGCGGCGGCTTTTCTGCGATTTACGGCTCTGACGCTATTGCAGGAGTCGTGAACTTTATCCTTGAAGACAGCTTCGAAGGTTTCGAGTTCAATGGTCGCTATATGGCTCCTGAGGCAAGCGGCGGTGAGGATTTCCGCGTCGGGTTCACAGCCGCGCAGCGGTTTGCCGATGATCGCGGCTACGTCCTGCTTTCGGGAAGCTACCGCGATGTGAACGCGATCCGCGCCGACGCCACCCGCCCGGAGTCGATCCTGGGGCTGGAATTCGACGATCCGCTCAACAACAGTGCGAACAGTTTCGCCGACGAGATCAACCAGCCCGGCTGCGATCCGGCCAATGAAGACAAGCATTGCCTGCTCGGGTCTTTCAGTCAGAGCACACCTGGCGGCGTGTTCGAGAATACCGATGCATGGTTCAAGGACGGCCGCTGGTTCAATGACCGCTCGCTGCAACCAGACGACCGAACCGGCTCGCAGGATTTTCTTGCCGATTTCGACGGTTACAATTTCCGTCCCGGGCTAAGCCTGCTGGGCGCACGCGAAATCTTCAATGTTGGCGCAAATCTGACCTACGAGTTCTCGCCTGCATTCGAAGTTTCGGTGCTGGGCCTGTACAACTTCATATCATCGAACACTTTCGGTGGTTTTGAAACGCTCAACCACAGCGATACTTTTGGGCCGAATGCCGGGCAGATCGGGAATATTGCGGCCGATCACCCCTTCATTCCGCCCGAAGTCGAAGAAACCCGGTCAGGCTCTGTCGATTATGACCGCCGTTTGGTCGAACTGGGCCAACAACAGCGGCTCAACGATCGTGAAACCTACCGGTTGATGGCCGACATCACCGGCGAACTGGGTCCGAACTTCCAATATGAAGCCTATGCGACCTACGGCAAATTCCGTCAGGACCAAGTCAACACCGGCGAATATAATATGCGTAGGGCGCAAGATGCCTTGAACGTTGAGGTCTTAGCTGGCGGGACAGTCCAATGTGCACGGGCGGCGGCCAGAGCAGAAGGCTGTGTGCCGCTGAACATTTTTGGCGAAGGGACGGTGTCCCAAGCTGCGGCCGACTATATCCGCTATATCGGTAGAGCGTCACAAACGCGCACCCAGTTCAGCACAGGCGCATTTGTGCGCGGAGACCTTTTCGATATCTGGGCCGGGCCGGTCAAGGCTGTGCTCGGAGTGGAATATCGTTATGAGGGCCAAGAAACCTTCGGTGATCCCGATGGTGATGATTTCGCCGGCATCAACGGTGTGCGCGATCTTAACGATGGCGCGACGCGTGATACGCCGGGCTTTGCTCCGGATATCGACTTCGACCAGACCAGCCTCGCCACCTTCCCGAGCGTCGATGTGAGCTACAAGGTCAAGGAGATCTTCGGCGAACTCGAAGTTCCATTGATCGACAATATGCTTAATCTGCAGCTTGCGGGCCGGATCGCAGATTACAACACAATTGGCACGATCTTCAGTTACAATGCGGGCCTCAGTTTCCGCCCTACGGACTGGCTGCGACTGCGCGGTCAATATGCCCGTGCACAGCGCGCACCAAACTTGACGGAAATCTTCTCTCCGCCCCGCCCGGATGCGGACGGCCTTACCGATCCGTGTGAAGGCTTGCTACCTGATAAGACGGGACTGAGAACCTTGTCGGGAACGGGCGGCGAGAATGCCGATCTGAAGATCGTCGCGGAAAACTGTCTCGCAGAACCTGGCATTCAGGCCTTTTTCGCAGATCCGGCAAACATCGATCCTGACACTGGACAAGTGATCGGTTTTGATGGTCCGGGATCGGTGCAGGGTCCCAATGCCGGTAATCCCAACGTGAAGGAAGAAACCGCCGACACTTTCACGGCAGGCCTTGTGTTTACACCGGATTTCATTCCCGGCCTGACCGTGGCGCTCGATTATTATCGGATTGAGATCAGCGATGCGATTACCTCGATCAGCACACAAAACACTGTCGATCTGTGCTATTCCGCAGCCGACTATCCCAATAACAGATTCTGCGACGTGATCACGCGCAACCCCGCCGATGGCGCGGTTACCGAAGTGATCAATTTCCAGGAGAACCTCAACGAGGAACTCGTGGAGGGTCTCGACGCACAGCTGCTCTATCGATTTGAGCCAGGGTTCATCCCGGGCCGGTTCGATGTGGACATGCGCTATAGCCACTATTTCAAGCAGGAAGTCACATTCGAAGGCATTGGTGGGACGATCATAACCACATCGCCGCTCGGCGAAATTGGTAGCCCGAACGACGAATTCCGTTTGCGGGTAGGATATCGTACGGGGGGCTTCCGCCTCTCTTACACGATGACGTACCAAGGCGGCGGTGTCGACGACATCGAGAGCGATCCCAATCCGACCGACGACCGCTATTATCGGGTCAGTGGACAGGATTATCATCGCATCTATGCGGCTTACGACTTCGGGCCGAATGACAATCTCAGGATTTTTGGCGGGGTGAACAACTTGTTCGACGACTACGGGCCGTTCGTTCCGACCGGGCTCGACAATGGCAGTTCGCTGAATATCGTCAGCAGCCTGAACGATCCCGCCGGTCGTGAATTCTACGCAGGCGTTCGAGTGCGCTACTAGGGTTGCGGATGGCGTCTTTGCAGGGGTAACGGCGCCTTCCGTTGCCCCTGCTGCTTTCTCATCTGCAATCGCGCCGCTGCAGGAAACCACTTGTCGTGTAACCGGTTGCATCGGAAACCACTTGCGATATTGAGCGTTGCTATAACAGTTCGTCACGAGAGGAAAATTTCATAATGACTCGCAAGCTTCTGCTCGCTGCCACATTACTTGGCTCGGTATCCATCGCCGCGACTGCATCGGCCCGCCCGATGACCCCAGAAGATGTCGCCAAACTGGAAGGTGTTGGCGCAATCACTGTGTCGCCGGATGGCAGCCGCGTCGCGTACACAACCAACAGCACGCCAGATGTCACCGAAGGCGAAGATAATGGCTCGACACAGAGCGAGCTCAACATCGCCTATGGCCCCAATAATTCGCGGATGTTCTTGCCCAAGGATGTCGATCCATCGAATATCACATTCTCACCCGATGGCCGGATGGTCAGTTTCACATGGAAGCATGATGACGACAAATACCGCGCGGTTTGGGGTATCCCTGTCGATGGCGGTACGCAGGTAAAGCTTGCCGAAGTTGGCGATGCCAATGTCCGTAGCCACACATGGAGCCCGGACAGCAGTACACTTTATATGCTTGCGAGCGCCGCGACCGATAAGCAGCGCGACACGCAAAAGAAAGCCGGGTTCAACTCTGTAGTCTATGAAGAGGAAGCGGGCTGGACCCGCCTGTTCTCGGCGAAGGTTGGCGACACAGTCGATAAAGAACCAAAAGAGTGGGAAGTTCCTGGCTACGTCTCCAGCTTCCAGGTTGCGCCAAACGGAACCACTGCGATTATCGAAACCGCGCCAACCCCGCAGGTCGATGACAGCTACACATCCAAACGGGTTAACATTCTTGATCTCATTACGGGTGAAGTCAGCGCCGTGGTCGAAACCCCGGGCAAGATTGGTGATGTCGAATTCTCGCCTGACAGCAGCAAGCTATCGCTGATTGCCGGTATCGATATGAACGACCCGGCGGCGACGACGCTGCATATTGTTGATGTCGCTACTGGCGAGTTCCGCCGTGCGGAAGCCGACCCGACCGATGCAGCTGTCGACGCGGAATTCCTGCCCAATGGCGACCTTGCCACGGTGTTTCACGCAGGTGCGTCCAGCTACATTCAAATCGGAAAACCCGGCGGCGTTGCCACCATGACCATCCCAGGCGGCGATCTGGCAATTACCGGCATTGAGGCTGGCGGAGACAAAATTGTTGTCCGCGCCAGTACCGCCGAGCACCCGAGCGAACTGTTTTCCTATGATGATGGCAAGTTCACACGCTGGACTGAGCACAATCCATGGCTGTCCGAAATTACCTTCGGCGAGCAGAGCATTGTGACATACACCGCGCGCGACGGTCAGGAAGTCGAAGGCATTCTGATCAAACCAGTCGGCGGTGTTCCGGCTGGCGGTGCTCCGCTTATCATGGACGTCCATGGCGGTCCTGAAGCGCATGAATCGAACGGCTGGCTGACCAATTATGGTGGCCCCGGCCAAGTTGCAGCGGGCCAAGGTTATGCTGTGTTCCTGCCCAACTATCGCGGTTCGACCGGATATGGCGTCGCTTTTGCCAAGCAGCACCAAGGCGATTATGCCGGTAAGGAGTTCAATGACATCGTCGATGCCAAGCGTCACCTTGTCGCTGAAGGCATTGCCGATGCAGACCGTGTCGGCATCACTGGCGGATCCTATGGCGGTTACGCGACCGCGTGGGGAGCAACAGCTCTGTCTGAAGAATATGCCGCAGCCGTCATGTTTGTCGGGATTTCGAACCAGATCAGCAAATTCGGTACGGGCGACATCCCTTACGAAATGTACAACGTCCACAGTCTTAAATGGCCATGGGATGATTGGCAGGCGATGCTGGAAGTCTCTCCGATTTTCCACGTTGACAAGGCCGAGACCCCGATCCTGATCATGCATGGTGAGGAAGATACCCGCGTCGATCCGGGCCAGAGTTTCGAGCTCTACCGCTCGATCAAAATTCGCAAGCCGGACACACCGGTACGTATGGTGTTGTATCCCGGTGAAGGCCACGGCAACCGTATGGCTGCCGCGCGCTATGACTATAATCTGCGGATGATGGAATGGTTCGACACCTATCTGAAGACTGGCGATCGCAAGGCAGAAATGCCCGGACCCCGCCCGCAATTGGCTGAAGGCGCCAAAGGTGCCGAGGCATCATCTGACGACGAGGAATAAACCTTAACCTTGATCCGCTAACAGGCTCGCCGACCGCAAAACGGGAGGCGAGCCATGCGCGGAATATTCGGTTTGATTGTGGGGATAGGGCTGGTTGCTTTTGCTGCCGGTTTCCTGGAAATAGACAGCGAAGCACCCCTGTTCCTGCGGATTATTCTCGCGCTGTTCGGGCTCATCCTGATCTGGGCCAGCCTGTACCATTCACGGTTACGACTGAAGCGCTGGGCGGTTTATAATGGTGGCCGCGAGAAGCATGGGTTCGCATGTCTGCTGCGGCAGACGGGCGAGGACAATCTCGTTGCTGAAGTTACTTTCAAATCGGCTAATGACGAATGGCTAATCACGCTTGATTCGTCGAGTATGAAGGCGACACTCGCAACAATCGGCGATCAAGTGCAGGCGATCGCGTGGCTGGGCAAAGATGGCTTGATTTACGGCCTCGACCTGAATGGACAGCGCACGCTGCCGCTCTCACCCGGTCAACCGATCACTCGCGAGATGCGAGAGAAAATGGACCGCCAAAGCCAGCGCCGCGAACTGAGAGCGCAAAGGCTTTCGTCCTAAAAGGTATAACCAAGCCCGACGCCGACAAAGAACTGATCTGCGGTGCCGCGTATCGCAGTATAGGGATTGTTCTTCGCATCATCGATCAACCGCGAATAGCCGCCGATAACAACCGCGTTGAGCCCACCATTAAGCGCATTGCCGTCGAGGTCGACGCCGACCAACGTGGTCGCGCTAACCCGGGTGAACCCGCCATCGGCAGTGAATTGGGGGAGGCCGCTGGCAGCGCTTTGCGCCGTGTTCACCGAGTAATAATAATCGGCGAAATCATCGCTGGCATATTCGGTGCCGAGCGACAGCGAGACAAATGTTCCCCGATTGACCGGCGTCGAATAGGTTATGCTGGGATCGATCACCATTCCGCCATGCGCGCCCGCGACATCCCAGCGGATATCGGCACCCATGGTCAAACTATCGAACGGGTTGAGCAATTTCGGGAAGCTGATTCCGGTCGCTGCGCCTACTTCGACCGCACGGTCCAATTCGCCCGCCAATTCCACAACCGGATCTTCGATCTGGTCGGCGCGATCGTTGCGCAACCGAATTGCAGGACCGAACGTAATGTTCGGGCCATCATCGGTGTCGGGAATAAAATCGAGCGCCAAACCAGCGGGACGCGGGCTGATATCGACGCCAGCTACGCTGCCCTGTACAACGGGGAGCGGATTGAACACATAGTCGTCCGACCCGGTGTAGCTGGGGCTATAGGCGACACCGAAACCAATATTGATCCATGTGTCGTCAAATACGGAATCCGGCGGCCCGCCTGGTCCCGCTTCAACGCCTTCAGGCGGTCCAACCGGAGGGCCAACAGGCGCCTCACTGGTCTGCGCCGAAGCGGGCACTGCGATAAGAGCGAGTGCGCTGGATGCCAGCCCGGTGAGAATTCTATGTGTCATTTTAAACCTCTGTTTCAACTCTACAACGGTGCAGGAGGTCCGCTGTTCCTGCCGTGCAGCAATTAACCCATGCCCTGCCATTCCCGGATCGCTTCAAATGGCCAAAGCAGCATAATCACATTGAGCGTCAGATTGTCGCGCACCACCATTGCCGCAAGGATTTCCATGATGATGGCGAGCACCACGGTGACCCGAACCGGCAATTTCAAAGCGAGGTAAAAACCCAAGCTCATCCAGCCCAGGTCGGCCAACGAATTGATAATACTGTCACCCGCATAACCGAAATTGACCGTGACCGAGCGATATCGGTCGATCACCATCGGGGTATTCTCGACAATCTCCCACGCCGCCTCAAGTGCGATCGCGAGCGTAAAGCTCCAGCGCGCGGCAGATTTGCCGCCAAGTCCCAGCTTCACGAATAGCAACCACCCCAATCCGTAAAACAGCATGCCATGGATGATATGGCTCGGCGTGTACCAGTCAGACAGATGCTGGCTGTTGCCCGACGAATTAATGTCACCATACCACAGGCTGACATAGCCGCATTCGCAGATCGGCGGGCGGTTCATCGCGAACAACACGGCAAGCGTAACGACAACAATAGCGATGGCAGCGATGGTAGCCCGGCGATGGGGGACGAGGGTCTGTGTCATACCGCTTTGTGCCACAGCGATTTTGTTGCGCAAGGCAATTGCTCACAAAGCGGTTGCGCCCTAGGGCAATCTGACAATGACCGGGCGTGCGCAGACATCTTCAGCCGAAAGCAGAACCGAAGTCGCCATCGTCGGCGGCGGGCTTGCTGGTGGGCTGATCGCACTGGCGCTGCGGCGGCGGCATCCGGAGATGCAAATCGCGCTGATCGAAGCGGGTGAGACGCTGGGCGGCAATCATAGGTGGAGCTGGTTCGACAGCGATCTGGACGCAGATGGCACCGATTTGATGGCACCATTCCGCAAAGCCGAGTGGAGCGGGTATGAGGTCCGTTTTCCAGCATACCGCCGGAAACTGAGCTCCACCTATCGCTCGCTGACTTCGAGCGATTTTGACGCCGCATTGCGCCGCGAAATGGGCAATCAGGCAATTATGACCAATCGCCCGGTTGCTGCGCTGGACGGCAAAGGCGTGACGCTGGAAAACGGACAGCGCATTTCCGCGCGTACGGTCATCGATTGTCGCAGCTCCGAACCGGGCGAGCAATTTACGGGCGGCTGGCAAATCTTCATGGGGCGCCGCACACGCACGCACCAACCGCATGGGGTCGAGCGGCCGATCATCATGGATGCAACGGTCGAACAACTCGCGCCTTATGATGGCGCGGGTGCTTACCGGTTTGTCTATGTCCTGCCGCTTGGCGTCAACGAGCTGTTTGTCGAGGATACCTATTACGCCGATGATCCGGTTCTGGACCGCAGCGCCTTGTCCGGCCGCCTCGATCAATATTGCGCGAAGCACGGGTGGGATGGCGACATTCTGGGCGGAGAATCGGGTATTCTTCCGGTCATCACCGGCGGCGATTTTCGCGCCTATCAGGCGGATCAGGAAATCGAAGGCGTCAGCATCGCGGGTGCACGCGGCGGCTTCGTGCATCCGCTCAGCAGCTATACCCTACCCTTCGCAGTCGAGAACGCGCTCGCAATCGCCGAAGACGCGCTGCTACCCGGCGATCAATTGGCAGCCTTGCTTGAAACCCGCGCTCGCCGGCATTGGAAGCGCACGAAATTCTACCGCAAGCTTGGCGCTATGCTCTTTGGCGCGGCAGAACCGGCCAAACGCTACAAGATATTCGAGCATTTCTACCGGCTGTCGGAATCGCTGGTTGAACGATTTTACGCAGGAAATTCACGCCTCGGGGACAAAGCACGCGTCCTTATTGGCAAGCCGCCCGTATCTGTCATCAGAGCCATTGCGGCTCTGACCGGCAAAGGCGCGCCATTGGCTGCGCGTAAGGAGAACAATTAGATGAGCGGGACCACCGTCACAGACACGAATACCGGCACCAACGCCCCTGAGCTGGATATCGGTGTTGTGCCCGCAACCGGGGGTGCCGTCGCGCAGACGGGTGCGAACACGGGTAAATCCGCCTGCGTTGTCGGTTCCGGCTTCGGCGGCATGGCGCTCGCTATTCGCCTGCAATCTGCAGGCATTCAGACAACGGTGATCGAAGCGCGCGACAAGCCCGGTGGCCGTGCGTATTTCTGGGAAAAAGATGGCTTCACTTTCGATGGCGGACCAACCGTTGTTACCGATCCGCCGTGCCTTGAAGAATTGTGGGAACTCACCGGCCACGACATGAAAGAAGATGTCGAGCTAATGAAGGTTCATCCCTTCTACCGGCTCAACTGGCCTGACGGACACAATTTCGATTATTCTAATGTCGAAGAGGAATTGAACGCCGAGATCGCCAAGCTCGATCCGGAAGATGTCGAGGGCTATCGCCGTTTCTTGGAATATTCGGCAGGCGTCTATGAGGAAGGCTACGTCAAGCTGGGCACTGTCCCGTTTCTCGATTTCAAGTCGATGCTCAAAGCGGCCCCGGCGTTGATCAAAAAACAGGCATGGCGCAGCGTTTATTCGATGATTTCGAGCTTCGTGAAGAGCGAGAAGCTACGCGAGGCGCTCAGCTTCCACACTCTGCTGGTGGGCGGCAATCCGTTCAAAACCAGTGCGATCTACACGCTGATCCACAAGCTGGAGAAAGACGGCGGCGTGTGGTGGACGCGCGGAGGCACCAACCGCCTGATCGCAGGCATGATCCGTCACTTCGAACGGCTCGGCGGAACCATGATGGTGGGCGATCCGGTGGTCCAGATCCACACGATTGGCAACAAAGCCACCGAAGTTGAGACCAAAAGCGGTTTTAAACAGCGCTTCGACGCGGTCGCCAGCAATGCCGACATCATGCATTCCTATCGCGACCTGCTGTCAGGCAGCAAACGCGGAAAAGACAACGCTAAGAAACTCGCACGCAAAAGCTACAGCCCCGGCCTGTTCGTGGTTCATTTCGGGCTGGAAGGCACATGGCCCGGCATCCCGCATCACATGATCCTGTTCGGCCCGCGTTATAAGGGCCTGCTCGACGATATTTACGATCACGGCGTGCTGCCGCAGGATTTCAGCATCTATTTGCACCATCCAACGGTTACCGATCCGAGTATGGCCCCCAAAGGCAAAAGCACTTTTTACGCGCTCGTACCGGTTGCCCATATGGGCAAGCTGGCGGTCGATTGGGACGAGATTGGCCCCATCCTCGAAAAACGCATCTTGGATGAGGTGGGCCGCCGCCTGATCCCCGATATCCATGACCGGATCGTGACCAAGTTCCACTATGCGCCCAAGGATTTCGAGCAGGATCTGAACGCGCACCTGGGCAGCGCCTTCAGCCTCGAGCCGGTATTGTGGCAAAGCGCCTATTTGCGCGGCCACAACCGCGATGATGTGATCGACAATTTCTACCTGACCGGCGCTGGCACACATCCCGGCGCAGGTATTCCCGGTGTGGTAGGCAGTGCTAAGGCGACGGCAGGATTGATGATCGAGGATTTGAAGCGGTGAGCGGCATAAATAGGATTCTTCACCTGTCAGCCATCTGCGTCTTGCTTGCGCCAAGTTCCGCGGCGGCCACCCAAGAGTCAGACGAGCTCGTGTGGGAAGCGTTCGCCAAGTCTCAGACTGGCAATACATATCTTGCGGCGCCGCAGACCATAAAGCCGCCTCAGGCACATAGTACCAGAACGGCGCCTTTCACGGAGATCTGGATCAGGACCGAGTTTGCAGAGACCGATGAAGCTGGAACGCAGTCGACCGAAACGCTTTGGTATATCCTGTGTGACGAACAACAGTTTATGATGGGATCAATCTACGCCTTTGACGCGCAGGAAAAGATACTGTGGAGCGATCATAAGACCGGTTACCACAAGAGGAAAAACTACGAACCCATCCCAGAGCTTAGCGTGATATCGCAAATAGCGGCGGTGGCGTGCGCCAAATGAAACGCCTCGCAGTCTATTGCGGCTCTGCTACACCCGAAGATTCACGCTATATGGAGCTTGCGCGCCATGTCGGCGAAACGTTGGCACAGCGTGATATCGGTGTGGTCTATGGCGGCGGTCGGCTCGGACTGATGGGCGCGGTTGCATCGGGCGCGCTCGATGCAGGCGGTGAAGTAATCGGAGTTATCCCCGAGGCGCTTGCGGGCAGCGAAGTCGCCAACACCGATTGCACCGAACTCCACACTGTTCCCGGGATGCATGAACGCAAAAAGGCCTTCACCGATTTGTCCGATGGCTTCATCACCATTCCCGGCGGTGTCGGCACTATGGACGAATTATGGGAAGCGATGAGCTGGGCGCAACTTGGCTATCACAGCGATCCGGTAGGCTTGCTCAACGCG
Source organism: Pontixanthobacter aestiaquae (assembly GCF_009827455.1). Lineage (NCBI taxonomy): Bacteria > Pseudomonadati > Pseudomonadota > Alphaproteobacteria > Sphingomonadales > Erythrobacteraceae > Pontixanthobacter > Pontixanthobacter aestiaquae. Next base: position 947,240 of record NZ_WTYZ01000001.1, on the reverse strand, counting down.
TTCGGTTTCTTCGACGATCTGATTTCGTTCAATGCGAAGATGGTGGAAGTCGGCTTCGTCCGGCCCGCGCATCAGAACATCCTGATCTCGGCGAACACGATGGACGCGCTGCTCGACAAAATGGCGCGCTACGTTCCGCACACGCCGATCTTCAAAATGAAGGCGGATGATTTGTAATATGAGCAACGCCGGCAAAACGGCACAGCGCCGCCCCAAAAAGGTCAGCCCGCGCACTCTCGCGCCGTCGCTTATTCTTCGTCCCACCCCGCGTCAGGCGGGCGGCGGACGGTACCGCCACGCTCTGGTTCAAAAAAGCTACGCCATGATCGCCGAAGGATCGAAAAGCTTCGCAGCCGCGAGCCGGCTGTTCGATCCGGTCACACGCGAACGTGTGTGGATGCTCTACGCATGGTGCCGCCGCTGCGATGATATCGCTGACGGACAGGAGATGGGCGGTGAACTGGGCAACCAGTCGAACATTGCCGACCGGGTCAAATCAATCCGCATCCTCACCCGCCGCGCTCTCGCTGGCGAACCGACCGCCGATGTTGCGTTCGATGCGTTCGGGCAAGTCGCCAGCGAAGTCGGCCTCACCATGCAACATGCCGATGATGTGATCGCCGGATTTGAGCTGGACGCGCAGGATTGGCGACCGCGCAGTGAAGATGATCTGGCGCGCTATTGCTATCACGTTGCGGGTGCCGTGGGCGTCATGATGGCGAAAGTCATGGGTGTGCAGGACGACGACGAATATACGCTGGATCGTGCCTGCGATCTGGGCCTGGCGTTCCAGCTCGCCAATATCGCGCGCGATCTGGACGAGGATGACCGCGCTGGCCGTTGTTACCTGCCGATGGAATGGCTCGCGGAAGAAGATATCGAACCCGGTCAATTGATGAAGCCGCATCATCAGTGGGAACGCGCCGATCTGGCATCACGGCTCGTGCTGCGGATGGACCGTCACGCAAAAGCTGCACGCCTCGGCACGGTGCGCCTGCCGTTCCGTAGCCGCTGGGCGATTTTAGCCGCCGCTAACATCTATTCTGAGATTGGCCTTGAAGTGCGCAGGCGCGGGCCAAAGGCATGGGACCACCGCGTCGTTATCCCGGCATGGGAGAAGCTGCGCCTGATCACATCTGCGTTTTTTGAAGCGATCCGCAACAACCCGCTACCGCCCGATGAGATGCCAGTATGGACGCGAGATGCAATCTTGCTGGAAGTGCGGATGCGCGGTCCGATTGCCGAGGCCACGATGGAGCCGCTGCCTGACGGGGAATGACGCAGGCAAATGGCGGCGAACTACGCTCGACACGAACGGCGAGTGGTTCTAATCCAGCCCGCATGATTAAGAAGCTCCTCATCGCCAATCGCGGCGAGATTGCCTGCCGCATCATCCGCACTGCCCGCGAAATGGGCGTAGCGACAGTTGCGGTCTATTCGGACGCCGATGCCAAGGCCCTGCACACCCGCTCGGCTGACGAGGCCGTTCATATCGGCCCCAGCCCCGCCGCCGAAAGCTATCTGGTTGGCGAGAAGATTATCGCTGCCGCCAAAGAAACCGGTGCCGAGGCGATCCATCCAGGCTACGGCTTCCTGTCAGAGAACGCCGATTTCGCGCAGGCAGTGCAGGATGCCGGACTGATCTGGGTTGGTCCCAATCCTGACAGCATCCGCGCGATGGGCCTCAAAGACTCTGCCAAATCACTGATGCAGGAAGCTGGCGTTCCGGTAACGCCCGGCTATCTGGGCGAAGATCAATCGGTCGATCGGCTTAAGAAAGAGGCTGATGCGATAGGCTATCCGGTGCTGATCAAAGCCGTCGCAGGCGGTGGCGGCAAGGGAATGCGCAAAGTCGATGCCCCGCAGCATTTTGAGGCCGATCTGGAGTCCTGCCGACGCGAAGCCAAGGCCAGTTTCGGCAATGATGATGTGCTGCTGGAGAAATGGATCACCTCGCCGCGGCACATCGAAGTGCAGGTGTTCGGCGATAGTCACGGCAATGTCGTCCACCTGTTCGAACGCGATTGCTCGCTGCAACGCCGGCACCAAAAAGTCATCGAAGAAGCCCCCGCGCCGGGCATGGATGCTGCAACGCGCGAAGAAATATGCTGCGCAGCAATTCGTGCAGCAAAAGCGGTCGATTATGTCGGCGCAGGCACGATCGAATTTATCGCCGACGCCAGCGAAGGCCTACGCGCGGACCGCATTTTCTTTATGGAAATGAACACCCGGCTTCAGGTGGAGCATCCGGTGACCGAAGAGATCACCGGCGTGGATTTGGTCGAGTGGCAGTTGCGGGTGGCGAGCGGCGAGCCAATCCCGCTGAAGCAGGAAGATATTCAGATTGACGGCCATGCGATTGAGGCAAGGCTCTATGCAGAGGATCCGGCAAAGGGCTTTTTGCCGAGTACGGGGCGGCTGGATGATTTGACCTTTGATTCTGCCGATAGGATCGAAACAGGCGTCGAGCCGTCCGACGAAGTGTCGCCGCATTACGATCCGATGATTGCAAAACTCATCGAGTGGGCTCCGAACCGAGAGGAAACTATCGCTCAACTATCTGAAGCTTGTGCCCAAGTTCGGGTGTATCCGGTGAGGACCAATGCTTGGTTTTTGCACCGCCTTTTGGAACTATCTGAGTTCGCCGCTGGTGATGTGACAACAGGCTTAATCGGCGAAAAGATCGAACTCCTGACAGCCCTGCCTATTCCGTCAAAATGGGCAAACATAGTTGGTGCTGATTCTGTGGCCGACGACTTTCGACCTATCGAAGGACGAAGTGAGTTTCACGAAGGCCTCAAAGGATTTCGACTAAACAACGCTAAGAGAAATGTCGTCCGAGTTCGCCTAGGCGGGCAACTAACAGATATTGATATTGATTTCCCGACTGACCAGATTGTCAGAGCGAGCAATCGTTTGCCAATGCAGTCCGGCGACGATGGCATGGGAACAGTCGTATTTGAAAGCGGTGCTGCATTTCTGTTTGAACCTTTCCGCAAGGACGCCGGCGGCACGGCCTCCGCCGCAGACGGCGCAATCCTCTCGCCCATGCCGGGCAAGGTTATTGCGGTCGATGTAGCCGAGGGCGACAGCGTCACTGCCGGACAGCGCCTTATGGTTCTGGAGGCGATGAAGATGGAGCATGGGTTGACTGCTCCGTTTGATGGTGTGGTTACGGAGCTTGAGGCGAGCGTCGGCGCGCAGGTTCAGGTTGAGGCGGTTTTGGCTGTGGTTGAACCTAGCCAAGACGACTAACGACCTCATTACCGTCATTGCGAGGAACCGAAGGTGAAGTCGAAGACGGCCCAAGGGGCCACCCGGCAATCCAGAGTGGGTGCTTGCGACTCTGGATTGCTTCGCTACGCTCGCAATGACGAAATTGGAGTTGCAGTGGCGTGACCTGGCAAAAAGAACTCGATGAACTGCGCCAGCGCGAGGCGCTTGCCGAGCAAATGGGCGGCGAGGAGAAGGTTTCGCGCCAACATGCGCGCGGAAAAATGAATGCGCGGGCACGGCTGGCGGCGCTATGCGATGAGGGTTCTTTCCGCGAAATCGGCAAAATTGCAGGCAAAGGTTCGTATGACGCCGACGGCGAACTCGAAAGTGTCCTCCCCGCCCCGTTCCTGTTCGGCAAGGCAACCATCCATGGTCGCCCTGTTGTCGCAACCGCAGATGATTTCACCATCCGCGGCGGCGCTGCCGATGCGGGGATCACACGCAAGATGGTGCAGGCCGAGCGGATGGCGCATGAGCTGAAATTGCCGATCATCCGGATGATCGACGGCACTGGCGGCGGCGGCAGTGTCAAAACGTTAGAGCAAATCGGCGCGACTTACATTCCCGCCGTCCCCGGCTGGAGTGATGTGGTGACCAATCTCGATACAGTGCCGGTTGTCGCGCTGGCTTTGGGGCCGACTGCCGGACTTGGCGCAGCGCGGATCGTCGCCAGCCACTATTCAATTATGGTGCGCGGATTGTCGCAAATTTTTGCCGCTGGTCCCGCCGTGGTCGATGGTTTGGGCGCGAGCTACAAGAGCGCTTCCGATCACCAGCAGGCCAAGGAAGATTTGGGCGGCAGCGACATCCACACGCGCAACGGCGTGGTCGATGATGAAGTCGCCAGCGAAGCCGAAGCCTTTGCCCGCGCGCGTCATTTCCTCAGCTTTATGCCCGAATATGCCGGGCAGCCCGCACGCCGTGCAGAATGTAGCGATCCGCGCGACCGGCGCGCAGAAGAACTGCTCAGCCTCGTCCCGCGCGATCCCAAGCACGTCTATTCGATGCGCCGCGGGATGAACATGGTGTTCGACGAAGGGACTGTATTCGAGATTGGCAAGAATTGGGGCCGTGCCGCGATTACCGCCTTGGCGCGGCTGGATGGTTGGCCAGTCGCCGTGGTCGCCAGCGATCCCAGCTTCCTCGGCGGATCATGGGAAGCCAAGACCAGCGAGAAGGTCGAGCGTTTCGTGAAGCTCGCCGACCAGTTCCGTCTGCCGATTGTCCACCTCGTCGACAATCCCGGCTTTATGATCGGGCGCGAGGCGGAAATGGCGGGTACCATCCGCTACGGCGTGCAAGCGATGAACGCGATCTACAAGGCAACTGTGCCGTTTGCGTCAATCGTGATGCGCCGCGCTTACGGAATTGCAGGGAGCGCGATGAGCAATGCCGACCGTCATCAATATCGCTATTGCTGGCCGAGCGGCGACTGGGGATCATTGCCCATCGCGGGCGGGCTGGAAGTGGCGTATAAATCGGAGCTGGAAGCATCGGACGATCCGGCGGCCGAGTTAGAGAAAATCAAAGCGCGGCTCGACAAAGTGACATCACCATTCCGCAGCGCCGAGCTGTTCAATGTCGAGGACATCATCGACCCGCGCGATACGCGGCCCTTGCTGTGTGAATTTGCCGATCTGGCGTGGCGCAAGCTCGAAAGCGAAGCCTAATCCGGTGAGGGGACTTTGCGTCCAAACAATTTTCCGCGTTCGCTAAACAACACAAAAGCGAGCGCCACCAGTGCGCAGCTCAGCATGGACACAGCCAGAGGTTTCGCTGAGCCATCGTAAAGCGAACCGATCAGCGCACCCAGCACCGCGCCGGTGCTCATACGAAGTGCCGTCTGCGCCGAACTGGCCGACCCGGCGATATGGTAGAATGGCTGCATCGCAATCGAACTGAAATTCGCGCCGATAAAGCCGAGCGATGCCATCGACAGGCTCATCAGGATGATAAATTGATATAGCGGTTGCTGCGGTTGGCTTGCACTCCAAAGCTGTGCAAAACTGATTGCGATCAACGCCAGTAACGCTGCATGCCCGACCCGCCGCGCGCCAAACCGCTCGACAATCCGCGAGTTGGTGAAATTGGCCGCGACCATACCGACTACTGCCCCGCCAAAGATCAGATAGAAGTTCTCGCCCTGATCGAATGTCTCGGCAATCAATTGCTGAGAGGAGTTGAGGAAGCCGAACAGCGACCCAAACACCAAAGCGCTACCCACTACATAGCCGATCGCCCCGCGGTTGGTCAGTGCCGTGCCCATATTACGCAGAATCGGAAACAGATTGATATCCTGACGGTTTTCTTCGGTAAGCGACTCCGGCAGCCTTAGCCAAGCCCATACGCCCACCAAAACGCCCATCACCGCCATCATACCGAATATGGCACGCCAGCCAGCGAGATACAGTATGCCCTGCCCTACTGCCGGGGCAAGGATCGGGACAAGCAGGAAGATCATCATGATCAGGCTCATCAACCGTGCCATCCGGTCACCGCCAACGTGGTCGCGCACAATCGCTGCAGGCACAACGCTCAGCCCTGCACAAGCGAAGCCTTGGATCAGTCGGAAAGCCAGCAGCATCGTGTAATCGGTCGCCAAAGCACAAGCGATAGACAGCGCGATATAGGCAATCAGTGAGACAGCGAGCACCGGCCGCCTGCCATAACGGTCGGCGAAAGCTCCCGGGAACAGAGCGCCCGCACCGGCACCCAGGAAATAGGCACCAATCACGAATTGGCGGTCATTTCCATCGGCGCCCATCTCGCCAGCGATTTGCCCTAATGCGGGCAGCATGGCGTCGATGCCAAAAGCTTGCAGGCTCATCAGTAACGCCATCAGCACGATCATTTCGCGCTCGCCCAATGCGGGTTTGGTTCGATGTGCCTGAGTAGCCATGCGCGCTCCCTTGCGCGGTTGCGCTGCGAATTGCCAGCAGGTTTTCATTGGAAACCGCAATGTCGCAGTTCCTCTTTCGTTCCCGACTGTGTATTCTGCGCGAATGGCCGATGAGGATGCCCCGAATGAAGATACCGGCAACTTCGCCGAAGATGCCCCTGAAAGCGAAGGCGGCCTGCGCAAGATCATTCATGTCGATATGGATGCGTTCTTCGCCAGCGTGGAACAACGCGACAATCCCGACCTGCGCGGCAAGCCCGTCGCGGTAGGAGGCTCCGGCGGTCGCGGCGTGGTGGCGGCCGCGAGCTATGAGGCACGCAAATTTGGAGTGCGATCGGCGATGCCATCGGTCACCGCCAAGCGCCTGTGTCCCGATCTCGTTTTCGTGCGGCACCGCTTCGATGCGTATAAGGAAGCTTCGTCCACCATCCGCGAAGTCTTCCGCTATTTCACACCGCATGTTGAACCGCTGAGCCTGGACGAAGCCTATCTCGATGTGACCGATGATATTCACGGCATCGGCAGCGCCACGCGGATTGCCCAGCTTATTCGCAAGCGGATCAAGGAGCAGACGGGCCTGACCGCGAGCGCGGGTGTCAGCTACAACAAGTTTATCGCCAAACTCGCCAGCGACCAGAACAAGCCCGATGGGATGTGCGTGATCAAACCCGGCGAAGGAGCGCAGTTTGTCGCGTCACTGCCGGTGCGCCGGTTTCACGGCGTCGGTCCCAAAGGCGCGGAGAAGATGGCCAGACTGGGCATCGAAACAGGGGCCGATCTGGCTGCGAAAGATGTCGAGTTCCTGCGCGAGAATTTCGGCAGCATGGGCGATTATCTGTACCGAGCGGCCCGAGGAATCGATCTGCGTCCGGTTCGCGCCAACCGTATCCGCAAATCACTCGGCGGAGAGCGTACTTACAGCGATGATATCTCCAGCGGCGCAGCTCTGCGCGAGGCGATGGACAATATCATTGATATCGTTTGGGAACGGATCGAGCGCGCCGAGGCCAAAGGCCGGACAATTACGCTCAAACTGAAATATAACGATTTCACTTCGCTCACCCGCGCAAAATCGCTGACCGAGAATGTCGCCGACAAGCTGGAGTTTGCGCGGATAGGGCACGAATTACTGGAAGAGCTTTTACCCCTACCACTGCCAATCCGCCTGATGGGGCTGACGCTATCGAATCTTGAAGGCGACGAAAGCACGAAAGACCATCGCAAGCCTGATACTGCGCAGCTATCGTTACTGTGATGCGGCCTTAAGGAGCTCCAAACGCCGCCGCGTAGTCGCAGTCAGCGGTTCGGGCAGCGAATGCATCGGGAAGAATCGTGCTTCGATAATTTCGCGCATGTCAGCCTGCGGATGTCCTGACACCTTGGCCGCAAATACATGCACCACATTGTCTGCGCCATGCAGAGTTTCGCGCTGAATACCGAGCAGAGTCAGCGAATGCGCCTCGCAGCCGGTTTCCTCAAGCAACTCGCGCCGCGCGGCGTTTGCCGGATCCTCGCCTATCTTCACGCCGCCTGTCGGAACGCTCCATCCGCCCGATCCGTAGCTCATCCGGATGAGCAGCAATTGGTCGTTGAGGTCGGTTGCTATCACCGCAGCACCCTCGACCGCGGGCTTGGTCAGTCGCCACCACAGGCTACGCAGCCTGTGGGCCTGCTGATACAGCAAGCGGTGCAGCGGGGCAGGGATCAGGCGAAGCATATGACCGGCTGTTTCGCCGCGCCAAGGATGCGCGCAATCGGCAAATCATGCTCACCGCGCGTGGCAGCATCGAACACCGCGCGCTTGTTATCACCCCGAATGACAAAGGCCAGTGCATCGCTATTCAGCAGCGCAGGGATGGTGAGCGTAATCCGGTCGAACGGTGCCTCTGGGGGTAGCGGATCGGGTGTCAGGCGGCGCACATGCTGCGGATCGTCCATTTGGGGATCGGTGTTCGGAAATAATGATGCGATATGCCCGTCAGCGCCCATTCCCAGCCAGACTAAAGCGAAATGCGGTGGCTGCGCGTCTTCGCTCAACGCAATCACCTTTGCACCGGCCGGTTCAAGCAGATCCCGTATCTTACCTGTGTTGCTGGCTTCGTGGTCTTCCGGAACAATCCGGTCATCGCCCGGCCACACGTCAATCCGGCTCCAGTCGAGCGCGCCGCCAGTCAGCTCCTTCAGAATAGGAAAGGGTGTCGAGCCGCCGGGGATACTGATCGCGATCCGGCCATCGCTTGCATCAAGCGCAGCGGACAATTGTCCCACCAACCAAGCGGCAATCGCCGTATCGTCGGCGTTCTCAACGATATTCAGTCTATCCATCCCGCGCCCATAGCAAAAAACCCGCGCCAGCATAGTGCCGCGCGGGTTTCCGGAGTGTTGGGCTAGAGAGTTACTTTAGAGTTTGGGTGAGGAACCAGACACGCTCCTCCGCGGCATCGGTCCAGTCATCAAGCAGGCCATCGGTTGCATTATCGCCTGCTTGTTCGGCGAGTGGTTTCATACCTTTGAGGCGCGCAACCATTGCGGCGTTATCATCGCGCAATTCCTCGATCATTGCTTCCGCCGAGAGCGAGGTATCGTCCTGATCCTTCACCTGCGTGTGCTGCGCGATCGAGCCTATGGAAGTCAGCGTGTTCTCGCCCAGCTTGCGAACACGCTCTCCAATCACATCGATCTGGTCGCGGATAGCAATCGCGTGCTCGTCAAACAGCAAGTGCAGATCGCGGAAACGCGGCCCGGCAACATGCCAGTGAAAGTTCTTAGTCTTGAAAAACAAAGCCATATGGTCGGCGAGCAAACCATTCAGTTCGCTAACGAGTGCGGCTTTCGAATTATTGCCTGCTTGGGCACTAGTATCGGTCATGAAAATTTCCCTTCGTGTAGAATGTCATAACTAAACAACGGGCGACCTCTCATCGGGTTTCTGGATTAGTCACTATTACTATGATCGGATTAACCGATTAAGCCTCGCGCCGATAGGCCGGTTACAATGGCCCCGATTGCCAGCACGACCGATAACACCAGGCGGATCGATCGCAGCGGCAAAGTCTGTGCGAGCTCATCCGCCATCATCCAGCCGATTAGAACCGCGCCAATCCCGCCCAGCGCCCCACCGACGGCTGCAAACCACGGCGTGCCGGAACCGGCGGCAAAAGCAAAGATCAGGAAGCGCGAGCCATCTCCAACCTGACGGACGAACAGCACGACACCGATCGCCGTTAGCGAGCGAGTCGGCTCCTTGATAAAGCTGCGCTTGTTGGGCCATGCCAATTCCACCGCTGCTATCATCAGTGCGAACGCGACGAGCATAGTCTTCGCGGCACTTGGCAGAAGAGCGGCAATATACTGACCGGACAGCGTCATCAGCAGCGCCGTTATCACCGCGACACAACAACTGATTACCAGCAACGGAATAGAGCGCCCCAGCCGCCCGGAGATATTCGCGATCAGCAATTGATCGCGGCTGCCGAGCGACGTCACCATCACAGCGACAAGAGCAAATAGAAATGCAGACATGGCGGGTTTCTAGCGCCGCATAAATCGCAGCGCCAGAACTCCGCTCACACTGTCCCTAAGTGAACCCCTAAACGTGCCCCAAGCGGAAACCTAAGCGAACCAAGGCCCGGAAATCGCGAGCGTCGCCGTCGGGCTGTAGGCATTGACGAACAGCACTTTGCCATCCGGCGAGAAGCAAGCGCCAGCCGGTTCAGTCTGAATCCTCAGCCGTGCGAACGGATAGGCATTGCCTTCAGGCGTAACGCCGCGGAGATAATTATCGACCGTCTCGCCATATTGGTCTTCGCAAACGATCAGATGGCCGTTTGATTGCACCGTAAGATTGTCACCGTAGTTAAACTGCTCCTCGCTCTCGCTTTCGAAGAATAATTGCAGAGCGTCCGAACGCTTGTCACGCCCCGGAACCAGCTTGAAAATCTGGCCGAGCTTGGCCGCGCCGCCGCTGGTGCAGGCAAAGTAAAGCTCGCCATCACCCATCCAAATGCCTTCGCCACGCGCAAGGACCAGCCCGCCCTGCGCTGCGCCGCGCTGGCGCAAATCGTCTTCGGGCGCTTCGACATTATCCATGTCGATCCAGCGCACCTCGTGCATGTCGCCGACATTCACGGTCGCACTTTCCCAATTGCGGGCGTCACCGATACCGTTCACCAACGCGAGCGCCTGTAGTTTGCCGCCTTTGTGAAGCTCACCATTCACGTTCGGGATGAAGCGATAGAGCAAGCTATCGCCGCGATCTTCGGTCAGATAAACGATGTCGGTCACCGGATCGACGCAGGCTGCCTCGTGATTGAAGCGGCCCATGGCTTTGAGTGGTTCGGGATTGACCAGATTGCCTGCATTGGCGGGCACTTCAAAAATCCACCCGTGATCGTGCTCGTTACGCTCGCTGGCGCTGAAAACGGCTTCCTCGCAGCTTAGCCAACTGCCCCAAGGTGTGATACCGCCTGCGCAATTGCGCACCGTTCCTGCAAGCGAGTAATATTCCTTCTCGACCTCGAGCGTCTTGGCATCCAGCACGATAGTGGTAGTGCCGCCCGGCATCACTGCCTTGCCGTCGATGCGGTCAAACCCTTTGGGAATATCTTGGAGGTATTGCGGACGAGGCTGCAGCTCGTGATTACGAACCAGAGCCAGCTTGCCATTGCCCAGATCGAAACAGCCCATGCCATCGGCTGCATCCGGCACTTTTAGCCCGTCGCTCATCGGATCGCCGAGTTTGGAGATCACTTTGTAGGAAAAGCCCTTGGGCAGATCGAGCATGCCAGCCGGATCGGGCACCAAATCTCCATAGCCGGTGAAGCTTGGCGTTACGCCCGCCGCGCTCGCTACTTTTGAGCCACCCGTGGAACAGCCGCTTGCAAGCAGCGCCGCGAAGGCAGTTCCGGTAGTCCCAAGAAACTGGCGACGGCCCTGATCGATGGCGTCAGGAGTGATTACGGCGTTGACTTTGTCCATGTGTCGAGGGCTTTCTCTACGTCTTGCCAAGAGACAAGTTTGAAATTCTGTGCTGCTGGCTCGTTCTTACCATCTTGCGCCACAAATACACCCCCGGGAAAGCGCGCGCCGAAACTACCCGTGTGCAAAGCGATCCCGTCTGTCTCTTCCGTTGCGCCGAATTGGCCGGCACCAATACGAAAACGCCCGGCAGGTGTCATATCGGGCAGGCTGTAGCGGGCGTAGGCATTGTCGCCTTGGCTCGATGCAATCAACCAACCGCCGTCCTTGCCATCAATCGCGATGGCGAGACCTTCTACGTCGGCCACCAGCTGTTTATTATCGATCGTTGCGACCAGCTCGCCACTTGTGGCGCCATCAGCAAAACGCCAGATACCGGCGTTTTCCTCACCGATATAGAGCGTGCCATCACGCGGATCAGCAACGCAGCCCTCGGGCTGGGTTGGAACCGAAAATTCGCGTAGTAAGGTGCTGGTTGGCTTGGGATCCGGCCCGCCAAGATTGTTAAGCGCATATTCGCGAATTGTGCCATCCTTCAGCACCGCAAACACGCTCTGTCCGCCAGCTTTGGCCAGCATACAAAGTCCGTATGCTTCTCCCGCGCCGCTTGCGATAGACCCGATGCCTGCAAGCTTACCGGAGGCCGTATCAAGACGATAAAGAGCCACCCGCGAGTTGGCCGGGTCAGTACGGTCGCTTGCCGCCACCACAACGCCCAACGCACCCAGATCGAGCAGATCGACATTATTGAGCCGCCCGCCTGCATTGAAGTCCATGACTTCACCGCGCAAATTATAGACATACAGCCCAGCCTTCTTGTCAGTCGCGACAACGAAACTGCCTGCCGGATTGTCCGGATTGCGCCAAATCGCCGGATCGTCCGCCGCATCATCATTGGCGGTTCCCACCGGTACCGTTTCGGCCGACGCCGTGACCGAAACCGCTGGGTCGCCCATCACCATTGGCGTCGCACACCCCCCCAAGAGAGCTACCAGCGCTACTGCTCCGAAAAATTGATTTCGCATCAGAAAGTTACCCGCGCGCCGAACTTCATGGTCCAGTTATATTCCTCATACTGATACAGATTTTGCTGACCGCCAAGGTTGTTATAGGCAAAATATTTGGCGTAGTTGATGTTGATCCATTCGTAGAACAGTTTGATGTTTTCGTTCACTTTGAACTTTGCACTGAAATCGAGCTGGAAGTGGTCATCGACATACCGGTCGCTACTCGGCGAGCCGCCCAGTTCGTCGAGATATTTGTCGCGATAGGTGCCCGCCAGACGCATCTCGAGAGGGCCTTTCTCATATCCGATTACACCGTTGAAAGTATGCCTGGACGATGATGGCAGCGGCACATCGCGGAAGCTATCAACCGAAGCGACATCGGTGAATGATCCATCGGGCACACTGCCGGTTGCGTCGGTGAAGGTGTAATTCGCTTGCAGGATCAGTCCGCTGAGAATGCCCGGTAAAAAGTCGAAACTCTGCGCAAAGCCCAGTTCCACGCCGAACACTTCACCGCTTGGCCCGTTGATTGGTATAACCGCTTCATCAAACGCGATCCCGTTGAACACGCCCGGCGTGTCAACTTCGGCATCCACGATGAAGTTCGTGATATCCTTGTAGAAGAAACCGGCAGTAATCGCACCGTTGGATGACATGTAATATTCCGCCGTAGCGTCGAAGTTCCATGCCTCGAACGGGACCAGTCCCGGATTTCCGAACTCGCCCTCGATTTCGTCATCATCGTTGACTTCGACCGCAAAGCGCGGCGCCAGTTTGCCGAGCCGCGGGCGAACAATGCTGCGATATCCTGCGAGGCGGACAATCAGATCGTCTTGCGCTTCGTAGCGGATGTTCAGGCTCGGCAGCCAATGCTCATAGTCGCGGTCAAATGTGGTCGGGGTAACGATCACCGTATCATCGGCAGCTGTGCTACCATCGGGCAATGTCGCATCCTCTTCGAAAAGAGTGACGTTGTTGCCAGTGATAACATTGTCGGTCCGCTCATAGCGGACGCCGCCGATGATGAGCAGGCTGTCGGTTTCCAGACGGCCCAACAAATAACCTGCCATCACATCCTCATCGACACGGTAATCCTCAACCGCCGAGTCGAATTGCGAATCCGCGTCCTGCAATTCGAACAGGTTGAAATTGTCGCGGAAGAATATTGTCGGCGCCACCGCGTCGGGTAGTGGCGACAGGTCGGTAATCCGGTAGGTTTGCGTACCCACGACATCGCCGAGCGTGTAATCACCTGGACCATCATATTCGTAGAACTCGACATTCTTGTTGAAGCTTTTCTCGCGCCAGCGGCCTTTGAAGCCCGCTTGCACCGTGAACGACCCGCTATCGAGCAGGAACTCACGCGCCAGATCAAACTTGGCCGCCCATTCCTCGTCCTGCGCGTCGGACAGCACGGTAAGTTCGACATCTTTCAGCTCGTATCTAGCCGGGTCGAAGAAGTCCGCCGTGCTGCCCGTTACCGAGTAGAGCGGCACGCGCGGGTCGCTATAGTCAAAGCCGACGATCAGCCCGTCATTGTCAAAATCTCGCTCGAACTGGGTCGGATCGACTGAGCCATTCTCAAGTTCGGATGATTTTGAATAGGCGAGCGAATATTCGGCGCGCCAACCATTGGTTTCGGTCTCACCGCCGAGGACGATGCTGCGGACACGTTGACGCTCGAACCGGTCTTTCACATCTCGCTCGACAGTGAACTCTTCATCGGCATCGCTGAATGTCGCAGTAGTCCCCGTCTGGCTGCTCGCGCCGCCATCGAAATCGCCCAGATCGAAAGTCAGGCGGCGGCGGAATTCCTGATCGTCAAACTGGCTCCACACACCCTTGGCATAAAGCTCCGTGCTGTCGCCGATCCGGAAATCGAATCCAAGCGTCGCGCTAAACCGTTCCCGCTCTACATCATAGTCGCGGTACTGGACTTCGGTAGCAAACGGGCCGGAGCCGACATCTTCCCAATCATCCGCCTCGATATTGTCGGTCTCGAATTTCCGGCGATAGAACGACACTCCGCCCGACACGCCGAAATTGTCGCTGAGCTTGGTCGCAAAGTCGACGCTGCCCTTGGGCGTCAGTGCATCGGCGAGCCGGTTATAGCTCCCTTCGACCTTCGCGGTCAGTAAGTCTTTCTTGCGAGAGAATGCGCTGGTCGTGTTGATCTCGATCGACGCGCCGATCGTGTCGCCATCCATATCGGGCGTGAGCGATTTCTTGATCTCGATAGATTCAATAATGTCGCTGGAGATGACATCGAGCGCCACCGACCGCACATCGCCTTCAGGCGCAGGCAAACGCACCCCGTTGAGCGAAGTTGCGTTGAGGCCCGGATCAAGTCCGCGCACCGATACAAACCGCCCCTCGCCCTGATCGTTAAGCACATTGACGCCAGGCACACGGCGCAGCGATTCGGCGACGTTTTGATCGGGGAACTGACCAATCGCATCGCGGGTCAGAACGTCGCTTACACCGTCCGCATTACGTTTGCGGCTGAGCGCGCTGGCAAGGTTGGCACTCTGGCCAACCACCAATATCTCACCATCAGCGCTGCCAACACTGAAATTGACCCGAACGACACCGGTTGCAGGCACTTCCACGGTTTGGGAGACACTCTCCGCACCGACATAGCTGGCAACAATGGTGTATGTTCCTTCGGGCACATTGCCGAAGAAGAAGCTGCCATCATTCTCTGCTTTCGCTGTCCGGCCCAATTCGACAATAGTCACTTCTGCAGCTTGCAGCGCCACCGTGTCGCTGCCGTCCACTACGAAGCCGGAAACATCGCCGGCGATTACCGGTGATGCAATACCCGCAGCCAAAGCCGCTGCGCAGGTGGTTATAATCAGTCGTGTATGTTTCATGGTCGATACCCCTCAATTCGTTGTTGAGGCGCGCCTAGGCGCGGGGCATGACTGCTAAGCGACAATATGGAGACGATTGCATTACAATCGACAGCTTTTGTGTGACAGAACTGTAAGAACACATGGCAATTCCCTTGCGCAAATGCAGTCTGTCAGCGCACAGTCTGAAGTGATTGGGGGAGACAAATATGAAACTCGAAGCAGGGATGGCCGCAATTGTAACAGGCGGTGCCTCGGGCCTTGGGAAAGCGAGCGCGAAAGCACTCGCCGATGCCGGGGTGAAAGTCGCAATTTTCGACATCAACGATGAAGATGGTAAGGCGCATGCGAAAGCGATCGGCGGCACTTTCCATCACGTTAACATCATGGACGAGCAATCGGTGGTCGACGGCTTTGAGGCGGCGCGAGCGGCCAACGGTCAGGAACGAGTCACTGTCCACTGTGCGATGGCGAGCAAACGCGGCAAGACGCTAGGCTGGGACAAGGAAAACCATTGCTACAAACGCTTGCCTACTGAAGATTACGCATTCGGCGCAGAGGGTATTCTGGTGGCAAGCTACCGCATCGCCTCCCATTCCGCTTTGGGCATGGCCAATTCAGAGCCGCTCAACGATGACGGCGAACGGGGATCAATCACGCTGACCGCATCCGTCGCGGCGCAGGACGGGCAGATCGGGCAGACGATCTATGGCAGCTGCAAATCGGGCGTGAACGGCATGGTCCTGCCGATGGCGCGCGATCTTATGGATATGGGCATCCGCGTGAACTCGGTGATGCCGGGGATCTTCGCGACACCGCTGATGCTGGGCATGAAAGACCGCAACCCGAAAATGTGGGATCAGCTCAATGCAAGCGTGCCTTTCCCCAAACGTCTGGGTGAACCGGAAGAATTTGCCTCGCTTATCGTCGAGATCGCCAGCAACACTTATATTAACGGCCACCAGTTCCGGCTTGACGGTGCGATCAGGATGCCGCCAAGATAAGGTGTCAAATGCACCAGTCGATCTGTTGACCATCGGTAGTTTCGTGGGTCATCTTCACGCGGTTCACAACCATCCGGTCATAGAGTCGCCGCACGAGATTGCTGCCGGTCTTCTCGAACATAAACGGGAAAATGCCGTGCAGCACGCACGCCACACCCGCGGTAATCATCGGAATGCCGAAACTTGTCGCAGCACGGAAATGCTCCGCGTAAGTCTCGCCGACTGATCTAGGGTGGTCGGTAAAGATGCTCATTGTCACTCCGTGTATTTGGCGAGCCGGGCGCTCACGCCGCCTGTATCCGACTTCATAAACCGTCGCAATATTTGTCCGGACAAATTATAAGGCCTGCACCGCTAGCAAGGCCAGCAGGAACGCGGTTAGTGTCGTCATAATAACCGGACCGAATGACCGCAAGCCATGCGACAACAGGCCCGCCAGATTGGATTTGATTGCTGCAGCAATTACCGCAAACAACAGCAAAGTGCTCGCCGTGCTGGTGCCCGTTACCACCACCACTTCGGGCAAAGTCACCATGCTATTCAGCGCTACCAGCGCCACGAAGCCGATGATGAACCATGGCAGACCCTGACGCAGGTTGAACTTGCCGCCCTCCTCCGGGCCGCTGCCCAGTTTTTGCAGTATCAGCGTTACGATCAGCAGCACCGGAACCAGCAATGTCACCCGCGAGAGTTTCACGACTGTCGCAACTTCACCGGCAGCGTCCGAATAGGCAAACCCGCCGCCAATGGACTGCGCAACATCATGGATCGAGGCGCCGATCAGGAAGCCTGCCTGCCGGTCCGAGAGGCCCAGAAAACCGGCAATCGCGGGATAGAATGTCATCGCAACGGCGCTGGCAATGGTGATGCCCAGAACAACAATCGTAAATTGCGATTGACCGACGCGTTTCTCGCCGATGATGCTCCACAAAGCGAGTGCCGCAGAAATGCCGCAAATCGCCGTTGCCCCGCCTGCGAGCAGCCCGAATAGCATATTCTGCTTAAACAGCTTAGCGGTGAACACGCCGACCAGAATGACAGCAGTCATGATGCCGATCAGCATAATAAACGGCGCGATGCCCAGATCGGTGATCTCCGCAAAGGTAATCCGCAAACCGATCAGCACAATGCCAATACGCAGCAACGTCTGCGACGCCAGATCGAGGCCCGCAGACAGCCGCTTGTCAGCGCTGACAAAATTGAGCGCGAGCCCGATCAGCAGCCCCATCAGAATTGCCGGCGGGCCGTAATGTTCGCTCAGCCACAATGAGGCCAGCGCGGCCACAGCGACCAGCACTATGCCAGGAACATAGGACCCAATCGTGCGCTTTGCAGCCGGCTCAGCCAGCTGCATCTCGCCATACAGGTCCGCCATATAATAGGCATCGCGTCCTGTATTCGGCACTCTACTCTCCCCTCAATCTGGAGCGGGTGAAGGGAATCGAACCCTCGTCGTCAGCTTGGGAAGCTGCTGCTCTACCATTGAGCTACACCCGCATCACTCTCCTTGGCACCTACGCTACCGGCGATATCGCGGTCTAGGTGTTTTCGCCTTTGACTTGTGTCCCTATATAGAGATCACGAGCAATGGAGATGACCAATGGCTGGCGTTCTGGATGATCCGTTTTTGCACTCTGCAAACCAGCAGGTCGAAGCGGCACGCGCAGACCGTTCGAAGAAACCAACAATTGCCGGCTTCTTTGACGAAGCGACCAATACAATTAGCTATGTTGTGCACGATCCGGCTACATGTGAAGCCGCTATTATCGACTCTGTGCTTGATTATGATGCTGCGGCTGGCCGCACATCTTTTGTCTCAGCGGAACGGATCATAGAATATGTCGAGGCGCGTGGGCTTACGGTCGTTTGGCTGATGGAGACCCATGCACATGCCGATCATTTGTCTGCCGCACCGTATTTGCAAGAAAAGCTCGGAGGAAAGCTGGCCATCGGGCGTGAAATTACCCAGGTACAAAACGTTTTCGGGAAGCTCTTTAACGCTGGCAGCGAATTCGAGCGCGACGGATCACAGTTCGATCATTTATTCGACGATGGCGACCGCTTTGCGCTGGGCGGGATTGACGCGATAGCGCTCCATGTGCCCGGACACACGCCCGCTGATATGGCATTTATAATCGGCGACGCAGCATTTGTCGGAGACACGCTATTCATGCCCGACTTCGGGACAGCGCGAGCCGATTTTCCTGGTGGCGATGCCGCCCAGCTATACCGGTCCATCAAGAGGCTTTTGACACTGCCGCGCGAAACACGAATATTTCTGTGCCACGATTATAAAGCGCCGGGGCGCGATGACTATGCGTGGGAGACGAATGTCGGCCAACAACGAGACCTCAATGTCCATGTGAAGGACGGAATCAGCGAAAAGGAATTCGTCGCTATGCGAACCGCCCGTGACAAGAATCTGGCGATGCCCACATTGATCCTGCCGTCAGTGCAAGTGAATATCCGCGGCGGGCGGCTTCCCGATCCGGACGATAATGGCGTCAGCTACATCCGCATTCCGGTAAATGCGGTATGATGCTTTCCGGATTTCCTGATGCGGCCCCGCTTGAAGGGCTGCTTGGCGGACTGCTGATAGGATTGGCGGCTGCAATCATGCTGCTCGGGCTAGGCAGAATCGCAGGTGTTAGCGGCATGGCAGCGCGTGCAACAGGCATCAGCAACAGCGGCGCGCCATGGCCTGTGGCTGTCCTGTTTGTTGGCGGACTGGTTCTGGGCGCTGCTGTCTTTACCGGTCTCAACGGCCCGATAGTTGCTACGTACCCTCCATCCTACAGCTGGCTGGTTGCAGGCGGGCTGATTGTGGGTTTCGGAACGAGGATGGGAAGCGGCTGCACCAGCGGTCATGGCGTGTGCGGGATGTCACGCTTGAGCCCGCGATCATTGCTTGCCACGGTAACGTTCATTGGTAGCGGCATGGCCACTGTCGCGATATCGAACGCAGTGTTGGGAGCGTGGTCATGATCCGCTCCTTGCTTGCGCTTCTGTCCGGCAGCATTTTCGGGTTCGGCCTGGCACTATCGGGCATGATAGACCCGATGCGAGTGCGCGGCTTCCTCGACATTTTCGGTGCTTGGGATCCCACACTGGCATTTGTTATGGGCGGCGCAACGATAGTGATGGCGGCGGCTTGGCTTATCCAGCGCCGGATGCACACACCGGTTGCTTGTGACGAATTTTCCTTACCAAGCACCGGGCTGATTGACCGCAAGCTACTGGGCGGCGCAGCCTTGTTCGGGATCGGTTGGGGCATTGCCGGTCTCTGCCCCGGGCCCGCAATCGCATCGCTTGCAACCAATCTAATTCCCGCCGGAATTTTCGTCTTGTCGATGCTCGCTGGAATGCTGGCCTACCGGGTAGCCGAACGCGCCACCTGACTGGCTGGCGCGCGCGCCGCGATTGATGAACGCAAAGCGCGTGAAGGATTTGCTTCCCGATTGCCCTTTTTGCGCCACAAGAGTCGCTTTACTGGCCCAAACGCGCTAGGGCTGCGCGCAACAAAAGAACAACAGACTTTGCAGGAGATGCGCAATGCGTCAGGTCAATCACTTTATGGTAGATGGAGCGGCAAGCTCTGCTGGACGGAAACATCAGATTTGGAATCCATCGACCGGAGAAGTACAGGCCGAGGTCGCTCTCGGCGATGCAGTGTTGCTCGACAAAGCCGTAGCAACCGCCAAAAAAGTCCAACCGGCATGGGCTGCAACCAACCCGCAAAAGCGCGCCCGCGTGATGTTCAAGTTCAAGGAACTGATCGAGCAAAATATGCAGGAACTGGCCGAACTGCTCTCGAGCGAGCACGGCAAAGTCGTCGACGATGCCAAGGGCGATGTGCAGCGCGGTCTCGAAGTGATCGAATATGCCTGCGGTATCCCGCAGGTTCTGAAGGGCGAATACACGCTCGGCGCAGGCCCGGGCATCGATGTTTATTCCAGCCGTCAGCCACTCGGCATTGGCGCGGGCATCACGCCGTTCAACTTCCCGGCAATGATCCCGATGTGGATGTTCGGCATGGCAATCGCCGCGGGCAACGCCTTTATCCTAAAGCCATCGGAGCGTGATCCAAGTGTACCGGTTCGTCTCGCCGAATTATTCGTCGAAGCGGGTGCGCCCGAGGGGCTACTGCAAGTCGTGCATGGCGATAAGGAAATGGTCGACGCGATCCTCGACCATGCAGATATCGCGGCGATCAGCTTCGTTGGCTCATCCGATATCGCGCATTATGTTTACAAGCGCGGCGTCGATAATGGCAAACGTGTACAGGCGATGGGCGGCGCGAAGAATCACGGCATTGTGATGCCCGACGCCGATCTCGATCAAGTGGTCAACGACCTGGCGGGTGCCGCGTTCGGCTCAGCTGGTGAACGCTGCATGGCTTTGCCCGTCGTTGTTCCGGTCGGCGAAGACACCGCAGAACGGCTCAAGGAAAAGCTGATCCCGGCGATCAATGCACTGCGCGTTGGTGTGTCCAACGATCCCGATGCGCATTACGGCCCGGTCGTAACGCCAGAGCACAAGGCGCGCGTTGAGGAATGGATCACTATTGCCGAGCAGGAAGGCGGCGATATCGTGATCGACGGTCGCGGCTTTGAACTGCAAGGCCATGAAAAAGGCTTCTTCATCGGACCCACGCTGATCGACAATGTGACGCCGCAAATGAAAAGCTATCAGGAAGAGATTTTCGGCCCTGTTCTGCAAATTGTCCGCGCCAAGGATTTCGAGGAAGCCGTCAAACTTCCCAGTGATCACCAATATGGCAATGGCGTCGCGATCTTTACCCGCAACGGTCACGCCGCGCGCGAATTTGCCAGCCGCGTCAATGTCGGCATGGTTGGCATCAATGTGCCGATTCCTGTGCCGGTCAGCTATCACAGCTTCGGCGGATGGAAACGCAGCGGATTCGGCGACACCGATCAATATGGCACCGAAGGTCTGAAATTCTGGACGAAGGTCAAGAAAGTCACCCAGCGCTGGCCTGATGGCGGCGGTGATGGCAGCAACGCATTTGTTATTCCAACGATGGGGTGATTGGTCGTGAAGCGACTGCTCACCTATCTCGGATTTGCCATTATCGGTATAGGCATCGGCGGCTATTCCGCGCTGGCAATGGCTGGCTTGCTACCGGGCGATCGTCGCACGGGTGGGTCCATTGAAATCAAAAAATGGTACGGCGATTTCGCAATGGGGTCAGAGGACGCCAGTCCTTATTTCCGCGCTCGGATCGCGCGGCACGGTTTGCTGGCTCTAGCAAACACAGAGGCGGTCTATTTCACCCGCACAGTCGATGATAGCGGACGCCCTTTCACTGAGGGCTGTAGTTACCTTTTGAGCGGCGGCACTATGCCTGCGCAGTGGTGGTCTGTGACGCTTTACGATGCCGAGAATTTCCTGCCGGACAACACCGACAACGCGCTCAGCTTCGATGCCAGCCGCGCCGAGGCGCAGGGCAACGACAATGGCGCATGGTCGGCCATTATCTCCGCTGAGCAACCCGGCGAGGATGGCGGCTGGATATCGAGCAAGGCCGCCGGCAATTTCGATCTGACTTTCCGGCTCTATGTGCCCGATGACGGTGTGCTTGAGCAGCCTGAAGAGATGATTGAGGCACCCTCGGTCGAACGTCTCGCCTGCGCAGGAGGTGCATCATGAAGCGCCTGATCGGTCCACTCGCTGCAAGCATGGTGCTCGGCCTCGCAACCCATTTTGGCATCGTGCATTACGCGCCGTCCTTCATCATGGACCGCGCCTATACCATGCTCGGAGAACGCGGCACGGCGGTACACGCATTCAATCTAGCCCCGCAAATGCGCCCTGACACGCAAAGCGTTGTCCGCCCATCACCGGATCTTGCCTATTCCGCTTGCCGGTTTGACCTGAGCGCAGCGACCAATGGCGTCCGCGTGAAAATGGCGGCCTATGACGCCTACTCAAGTTTATCCTTTTTCGATGCAGAAACGAATAATTTCCGCACGGTGCGCGGCGAAGGGGAACAGCGCGAAGTCTTCTTGTTTCCACCTTGGCTCTCGGACCAGACTAACGCGGCTCCATCGAAAAAAGGCATTATCCTTATTCGCCGTTTGGCGCCGACCGACGAGGACTACGCACGCGTCGTCGAGGCGGCAAAAGGCGATGTTTGCGAGGCGATAAAGGACAAAGCATGAGAGACCGCACCACTTCCGGTTCACCTTTTGAAGAGCAATTCGGCTTCAGCCGCGCAATCCGCGAGGGTAACCGTATTATCGTAGCCGGAACCGGGCCGATTGAGGATGACGGCCAAACCACCGCCGGCGGAGCGGCCGAGCAAGCCGCGCGATGCTGCACTCTCATCGTGAAAGCTATTGAGGCATTAGGCGGCAACGCAAGAGATGTCGTCCGCACCCGTATGTTTCTCACCGAAATCGACGAACAAGGTGCAGTCGGCGAAGTCCACGCGCGGTTCTTTGGCGAAGCACGGCCCGCTGCGACTATGGTCGGAGTGGCAACGCTGTGCCGGCCCGAGTGGCTGGTCGAGATCGAGGCTGAAGCCGTGGTCGGCAACGCATGATCTGGCGCGCGGTCCTGACTTTCTGGCTAGGCTCTATGCTGCTGGCCTGCGCAGCGACCGCGCGCGATGGCGCCGAACAGCCCGTACAAGCCGAAATGCGCATTGCGCTGACTTTCGACGATATTCCGCGCAATCTCGGCGCGTTTTATGATGATGCCGACAAGCGAGCGGCGCACATCATCGAAGCACTCGGCGATACACAAGCCGCGTTCTTCCTCAACCCGGGCAAGAATGATGATTACCCCGGCACTGAACAACGGATCGCGCACTATGTCGCCGCCGGGCACGTCATCGCCAATCACACCGCTACACACCCGCAATTGCGTGATACTGGTACGGCAGATTATCTCGCCAATGTCGACGCAGCAGCGGATTGGTTAAAAGGCCGCGAGGGATTTCGGCCGTGGTTCCGCTTCCCGTTTCTTGATGAAGGCGGAAAGGACAAGGTCAAGCGCGATGCAATCCGCGCAGGATTGACGGAACGCGGCCTGACTAATGGCTATGTTACCGTCGATGCCTCGGACTGGTTTTACGAACAGGCCGCAATCAACGCCAAGAAGGACGGTCATACGGTCGATATGGCCGCGCTGCGCAACCTCTATGTAGAGAGCCATGTCGGGTCTGCCGAATTCACACATGGGTTGAGCCTCAAAGCTCTGGGCCGCGCGCCCGCCCAAGTCATGCTGCTTCACGAAACCGATCTGGCCGCCCTGTTCCTTGATGATTTGATCGCCGCGCTGAAAGCCAGAGGCTGGACAATCATCTCTGCCGATGAAGCTTTTGCAGACCCCATCGCGCAGATTCAGACCGATGTTCCTTACGCGCAGGGCACGTTGATCGAGTCCATCGCATGGGAACGCGCGCTGCCCGCACCGCGTTGGTACGAACGCAACGACACAAAAATCGCCAATGAGCTTTTCCGCACCCGCGTGCTCGGCTTGGAAGCCGACACAACGGATGCAACAACCGAATAATTACGCTAACGGACCCTTATGACCAACCAATTCCAACTCAATGAAGACCAGCTTGCGATCCAGGAAATGGCGCAGCGTTTCACCGCCGATAATATCACACCCTTCGCCGCCGAATGGGATGAGAAGGCACACTTCCCGCGCGATGTCGTCCAACGAACCGGAGAGCTCGGCTTTGGCGCGATCTATGTGTCCGAAGAGTCAGGCGGTATCGCGCTGGGCCGGCTTGAAGCTGCGTTGATAATGGAAGCGATGGCCTATGGCTGCCCCGCGACCAGCGCCTATATCTCGATCCACAATATGGCAGCGTGGATGATCGACGCTTTTGGCGGGCAGGAGCTAAAAGATCGCTACCTTCCCGATCTTGTTACCATGGACAAAATTGCTAGCTACGCGCTGACCGAGCCGGGAAGCGGATCGGACGCCGCTGGCCTCAAGACCACCGCCAAGCTGGACGGCGATCACTATGTGCTGAACGGAACCAAGCAGTTTATCTCGGGCAGCGGGTTTAACGATGTCTATGTGGTGATGGTACGCACCAGCGAGCATAAGTCGAAGGGCATCACCTGCCTCGTGGTAGACAAGGACACGCCGGGCCTGACATTCGGCAAGCCGGAGAAGAAACTCGGCTGGAACGCCAGCCCGACTGCGCAACTGATCTTCGAAGATGCGAAAGTACCCGTCAGCAACCGCGTTGGCGACGAAGGAGAAGGCTTCCGTTTCGCGATGATGGGTCTCGATGGCGGACGGCTCAATATCGGCGCCTGCTCGCTTGGCGGCGCGCAGCGGTGTCTGGACGAGGCGATTGCCTACACCAAAGAGCGTAAGCAATTCGATACACCGATTGCCGACTTCCAGAACACCCAATTTATGCTCGCCGATATGGCAACCGAATTGGAGGCGGCACGCGCGTTGCTCTATCTTGCGGCCGCAAAAGTCACCGACAATGCGCCCGACAAATCGCGCTTCTCGGCCATGGCCAAGCGGCTCGCGACCGATAGCGGCAGCAATGTCGTAAACAATGCACTGCAACTGTTCGGCGGCTATGGCTATCTGCGCGAATATCCGATCGAGCGCTTTTGGCGCGATCTGCGCGTACACTCGATCCTCGAAGGCACCAATCAGGTCATGCGGATGATCGTGGGCCGCGATCTGCTGAGGCAGGGCTGATGACCGACCAAGTTCATATTCATAAACACGGCGCAGTCGGGCATATCTCACTGAACCGGCCAAAGGCGCTGCACGCGCTGACGCTCGATATGTGTCACGCGATGAGTGCGGCGCTCACCGAATGGGCGAATGATGATGCCATCGAAGCCGTCATCCTCGATCATGCGGAGGGACGCGGCTTCTGCGCGGGCGGAGATATCAATCTTCTGCGCAAATCGGCACTAGAAGACGGCGGCATTGCGGGTCGTAAGTTCTTTCATGACGAGTATCAGCTAAACCATCAGATGATGACCTATCCGAAGCCGATTGTGTGCTTCATGGACGGTATCACCATGGGCGGCGGCGTGGGCATTGCCCTGCCCGCAAAGTTCCGTGTCGCGACAGAGAACACACGCTTTGCGATGCCCGAAACAGGTATCGGCCTGTTCCCCGATGTGGGCGGCGGGTGGCATTTGTCACGTCTGGGCGGACGGCTCGGCCAGTTCCTTGCCCTTACCGGAGCGCGGCTTGATGGCGCGGAATGCCTCTGGGCAGGCCTTGCCACGCATTATCTACCAAGTGAAATGACTGCCGACGCCAAAGCGCGGATCATTGAAAAGCCGGACCGGATTAGCGGCGTATTGTCGGAAATGGTCGGCACCCCGCCCGAAGCGCGGATCGAAAAGAATGCCGACAAGATTGCCAAGCACTTCGCTTCCGATACGCTCGAAGACATTATCGCGAGCCTCGATGCGGACGATAGCGATTGGGCCGTGAAGGAACGCGACACGCTAGGCACCAAGAGCCCGCAGACGCAGAAGGTTGCGCTGCGCCAATTGGCCGAAAGCGCCAAGCTGACAGACTTCGCCGATAATATGCGAATGGAATACCGAATTGGATCGCGTGTGCTGCTGCGTCCCGATTTCGCCGAGGGCGTACGCGCTGTGATCATCGACAAAACGCATGATCCCAAGTGGAACCCCGCGACACCCGAAGGCGTGAGCGAGCAACTGATCGACAGCATCTTCGCACCGCTGCCAGAGAGTGAAGAGTGGGTGCCTTTGAGTTAGAGAATATACGGTTGCCTTCTTCGTCATTGCGAGCGAAGCGCGGCAATCCATGGAACTACGCAATGGATTGCCGCGTCGCCTGCGGCTCCTCGCAATGACGGAGAAACTATGAGCTACGAAACCATCACAGTCGAACAGCGCGATGCAGTTACGCTGATTACGCTCAATCGCCCCAAGTCACTGAATGCGCTTAACAGCCAGGTGCTCGACGATTTGATCGACGCATTCGGCAAGTTTGAGGCAGACGCCAGCCAGCGTTGCGCCGTCCTGACGGGATCGGGTGACAAGGCTTTTGCAGCGGGCGCTGACATCAAAGAGATGTCCGAGAAAGCCGCTGCGGATTTCTATCTCGACGACTTCTTCGGCAAATGGACCAGCGAGATCGTCAAGAAAGTCCGCAAACCGTGGATCGCAGCGGTCAACGGCTTTGCGCTGGGCGGCGGATGCGAACTGGCGATGATGGCAGACTTCATCATCGCTTCGGAGAACGCGAAATTCGGGCAACCTGAAATCAAACTGGGCGTTGCCCCAGGCATGGGCGGCAGCCAACGCCTGACTCGCGCCGTTGGCAAAGCCAAAGCTATGGAAATGTGCCTGACCGGCCGGATGATGGGCGCGGAAGAGGCCGAGCGCGCAAATCTGGTCGCGCGCGTTGTGCCGCAGGATGATCTGCTCGACGAAGCAATGAAAAGTGCCGCTCTGATTGCGGGCATGCCGCCGATGGCAGCCGTCGCCAACAAGGAAATGGTCAATGCCGCGTTTGAAACCGGCCTTGATCAAGGCATCATCTTCGAACGCCGCCTCTTCCAGATCCTGACCGCCAGCGAAGACAAGGCCGAGGGAATGGCGGCCTTTATCGAAAAGCGCGAAGGCAATTGGAAGGGTCGTTAACATGAAGATCGCCTTTATCGGACTGGGCAATATGGGCGGCGGAATGGCTGCTAATCTCGTCAAAGCGGGCCATGAGGTGAACGCTTTCGATCTGAGCAGCGATGCGCTCGATCTGGCCAAGGACAATGGCTGCTCGACCTTTATGGCTGCAAGCGAAGCGGTTCACAGCGTCGATGCGGTAGTCTCGATGCTTCCGAACGGGGCGATTGTGAAATCGGTCTATACGAAGGATGTGTTCGGCAATGCGCCCGCCGGAACCGTGTTTCTCGACTGCTCGACCATCGACGTTGCAACCGCGAAGGAAGTCGCTGGTGCCGCCACCCACGCGGGTTACGAAATGGTCGATGCGCCGGTTTCTGGCGGTATCGCGGCGGCAAATGGCGGCACGCTGACCTTTATGGTCGGCGGCACGACAAGCGCCTTCAGCCGCGCCGAACCGATCCTGCACGCCATGGGCAAAGCGGTGATTCACGCAGGCGATGCTGGTGCAGGCCAAACAGCGAAGATCTGCAACAATATGCTGCTCGCGGTGCATATGATCGGCACCTGTGAGGCAATGAAAATGGCCGAGAAACTCGGTCTTAATCCGCAAACTTTCTATGAGATCAGCAGCCAGTCTTCCGGTTATAATTGGTCCCTCAACGCCTATACCCCAATGCCCGGAGTGGGTGTCGAAAGCCCGGCTGACAACCAGTACCAAGGTGGCTTTGCGACAGCACTGATGCTCAAGGACCTGCGGCTGGCGATGGAAGCGGCGGATAATTCCGGCAGCGCTGTTCCGCTCAGTTCGCGCGCAGCCTCGTTATATGAGGATTACGATGCCGCCGGAAATGGCGGCTTGGATTTCTCGTCTATTATCAAGACCTACCGATAACGGCGATAATGTGATCCAGCCAATCGCGCGGGGCCTTGCGGCGCCCGATATCGGCGACGAATTCCTGCCCGCGCGCGACACTTCGTAACTTCCCCCCGCGTATCCAGCGATCTGCGCGATCATGATAGGATAGCCCGCCGCGCATCAGCCAATCCGGGCGGTTCCACAGGCTGGGCGGGCCATCCGGCACTGTCAAACGCAGCTCTGTATCATTGGCTTTCGCGGTATCGCCGCGTCCGATGTAAATCATATCGTTCTTGCTATGCATCCCCAGCGCGTGGGGATGGCCCATCGCGGCTAGTTCCGCGCGGCGATCATCATCACAGAAAACAAGGTCAACGATTTCCTCGACCACTTGATAGCCGAATATCCGGTGGTGCGGTTCGCCCGTTGCTTCTTCACGAAACAGCCCGAAGAATACGAACACGTCGCCTACACCGACCCCCTGGTTAGCCAGATGCGTTTGCGCCGCGGCATGCTGGCCAAACAAGCACATGCCGTCAGCCCGAAACATCGGATCATGATGGCAAAAGTCCGTCGCGCCCAGCTTTCCGCGACTGGCCACCTTAACATGTTCGCCAAGCCCGAGATCGCCATACGTAGTGACCGAATGCCCTGCACTCGGGATTGGCAGACTAATCGGGCAACCATCTACAATGGGCGAAGCACCGCCGCCCGCTGCACTATCAAAGCCCTTGCGGCTGAAGATGATTTTCATGTGAAAGGTATGCTATTCAATGCGAAGCGCGGCCGCTTCCTTGCGCAGCCGAGACGCATCACCGGGATTGCCCGCAATCGCATCTTTCAACGCTTGGCTCGCTTTGTCAGGTTCCCCCAATGTCATGCGGCTGCGCATAAGCATCACCCACCCATCAGGATTGGCCGGGTTCGCGCGCAGCTTCGCATCGAGGCTTTCGACCATGCTCACTGCCATATCGCGCTGCTCACCCGGAGCAATCGCACCGGCGGCAGCGATCTGCTCCCAGCTCGGTCCGGGTATCGCGTTGCCAGCAGTGAGCGCTTGCGCGGGAGGCGCTGCGGGGCGCTGCTTGTTCGCTGCGGCAATCCGCGCTGCCACTTCAATATTGTTGATTTTGCCGATCTGTTCGATAGTCTGACGCAGATTGTTCTCCCACGGCGCGCCCGGCGGGGTATCTTCCAGCAGTGCCAACCAATCGGTGATCGCCCCCTCGTGATCCCTCGCCAGATCCTTCTTTACCGCGAGAAAATAGCGCGCCCGGGCATCGGTCGGGTCAAGTTCGAGAGCCTTCTCAAATGCACTCACCGCATTTGCGGGCATTTCAGAAGAGTCAGTTGCCATCAATCGCGCCTCACCCAGCGATGACCACAGGACCGCATTCTCCTTGTCGCCTTCGACAGCCTGACGATACGCGCGCGCCGCCTCTTCATATTGCTCTGTTTGGTAGTAGGCGAAACCAAGTTCCTGCCATGGCCCGGGATTAAGCGGATCAGCCTCTGCAGCTGTTTTCAGCGCCTCGATAGTCGGAGGGAATGCTGCTTCCACAACCACTGGAACTGTGTGGTCCGCGCCATCGGCCAGCATACGATACGCCACCGCACCGCCTGCCAACACGAGCGCTGCGATCAGGACAATGATGCTGACGCGCGACATGCCGCTTTCGCTGGAAGTTTCGGCGGCCGCGCTGGATTCGGTTTTCTCTGTCATTGCGGGTGGCTAGCAGCGCGGAATTTAGCGGGCAATTGTTACTGGTGATTTGTCGTGATTTGCCTATTATCGCAGCCGGACGATGATAGGGTCGCACTTGTCATCGGGGGGATGGATGTCGGAGAAATACCGCGTAGTGATTGTCGGATCGGGGCCAGCGGGCCTCTCGGCGGCTGCGCGTGCGGCCGAGCTGGGCATGCCGCATATCCTGATCGAGAAGACCGATCACCTGTCCGATACGATTTTCAAGTACCAGAAGGGCAAGCATGTGATGGCGACGCCCAGCAATCTGGTGCTGCGCAGCGACATCGACTTCGAGGCTGGCAAGCGCGAACATATTCTGGGCACATGGGATGCCCAGATTGAAGAGCACAAAGTCAATGTGCGGCTCAATTCCGAAGTCACCGCGATCACTGGCGAGACCGGTAATTTTACGATTGAGCTGAAAGGCGGCGACACTATTCAAGCCGAGGCCGTGGTTATGGCCATCGGCACCCAAGGCAACCCGAACAAGCTGCGCTGTCCCGGTTCTGATCTGCCCTTGATCCAGTATCAGTTGGATGATCCAGGTGAATATTTCGACGAGCATATAACGGTTGTCGGTTCGGGCGATGCGGGGATCGAGAACGCATTGGGCCTCGCCGCTGATCCGGCGCAGCGCAACACAGTGTCGATCCTCAACCGGCGCGCTGAATTTGCTCGCGCCAAACCCGCCAATGTCGCCTTGCTGGAGGAAGCTGAGCGCGAGGGCCGCATTGCCGTCCGCCGCGAAACCAACCCGAGCGAAGTGCGCGACAACGAGCTGGTCTTGGAAACGCGTGACGGCACCGAAACGATCAGATGCGACCGAATTATCGCGCGGACCGGCTCCCAGCCTCCACGCGGTTTCGTTGAGGGCTGCGGGATTGAATTCACCAGCGAAGAACGCAGCGCCTTTCCCAAGTTGACGCCAAGCTTCGAGACAACAAAGAACGGCATTCATGTGATCGGTGCGTTAGCGGGATATCCGCTCATCAAGCACTGCATGAACCAGGGCTATGACGTGATCGAATTCCTGAACGGGAACCACGATCTCAAGCCAGCGGATGAACCCATTCTTGCCGAAAAATTTGCTGCGCTGCCGGGCAACCGCAGCGTCGATGAATGGTTGGAGATATTCCGCGCGAATATCGTAATCCTGAACGAGCTCTCTCCGCTGCAAATGCGTGAGCTAATGCTCGATAGCGATGTTGCAGCCTTTGACAGTAATGATGTGATTTTCGTCCGCAATGATCCGGGATCATCGATGTTCTGCATCGCCGAAGGGTCAGTGCTGGTCGAGGTCAATCCGGACGATAGCTCCATCACAGTACCGATCGAGCAAGGCTCCATTTTTGGCGAAGTTGGCCTAATTTCCGGTCGC
Source organism: Pontixanthobacter aestiaquae (assembly GCF_009827455.1). Taxonomy (NCBI): domain Bacteria; kingdom Pseudomonadati; phylum Pseudomonadota; class Alphaproteobacteria; order Sphingomonadales; family Erythrobacteraceae; genus Pontixanthobacter; species Pontixanthobacter aestiaquae. The sequence goes on along the minus strand of NZ_WTYZ01000001.1, from coordinate 916,616 downwards.
CGCCGGGGCTCGACTATTCGCGCTGCCGAACCAACCGTGACGCTCGAACTTTCACGCACCGCCGCTCTTAAACTGATCGCAACAGTCCCGAGCGCTGGCCGCGCGGTCAATCGCATCACTATTGAGCGGCAATTGCTGCAAATGTTTGGCTCGGGCCTGACCAAAGAGGACGTTTCCGAGCTGGTTGAAGCCGCCGAAGTGGTCGAAATCCGCGCAGGCCAGAATGTCGTCGAAGAAGGCGGCGATGACAAAGACATCTTCGTGATCCAGCAAGGCTCGATGATCGTCGAGAAAAACCTCGGCGGCAAACCGATCTTCCTCTCCTACCTGCCTGCAGGCTCCTATTTCGGCGAAATGGCGGTCATCGACGGCAGCCCACGTACCGCCACGGTAAAAGCTGCAATCAAATCCGAAGTCGTCAAATTACCCGGTGACACGTTCCTGCGTCTGATGGAGAAGAACCCTGCACTGCGCGAACGCGCGCTCAGCGACATGGCATCGCGGCGGCAGGTCAACTCCTTCGTCGAAGAGCGCAAGGAAAGCTTCAGCAGCGCGGTCGATATGTATTCAGAAACCGCCAAGTTCCTCGTCGATAACGGCATTGGCGAGGCGACCGACGTCCTGCTGATCGATGAAACACTGTGCGTCGGCTGTGACAATTGCGAGAAAGCCTGCGCCGACAGCCATGAAGGCCTGAGCCGCCTCGACCGCGAGGCTGGGCGTACATACGCGCATCTTCATGTCCCAACATCGTGCCGCCACTGCGAGCACCCGCATTGCATGGCCGATTGCCCGCCCAACGCGATCAAGCGCGGCCCAGATGGCGAAGTGTTCATCGACGAAACCTGCATCGGATGCGGCAATTGTCAGCGCAATTGTCCCTATGGCGTGATCCGGATGGACGCCAAGCCGCCCAAGAAGCCGTCGCTTCTGTCATGGCTGCTATTTGGCGCAGGCCCCGGTCCGGGTGAGGCAAGCTATAGCTGGCGCAAAAAAACCGCAGACAAAAAAGGCCTCGAGCAGGCCAAGCAAGCGATTAAATGCGATATGTGCGCAGGGATTGATGGCGGCCCGGCCTGCGTGCGAGCTTGCCCAACCGGCGCAGCAATTCGCGTGGCGCCTGAAAAATTCCTGACTTTCACCAAATTGGCTGAGGATGTCGACTGATGGCCTCCAGCGCAAACTTTGAACGCGCCGAGCAGCGCCGCGATACCGATCATGAGAGCTTCCTCAGCCACAAACGAATGCGCTGGCTGAAAGTCTCGGTCGTTTTGTGCCTGATTGTGATCGTTTCTTACTTCCTCGTCGATGTGGAACCGCGCCATAATGGCGGAACATGGTACGGTTATACGCTGGGCACGATCGGGGCGTTGCTGATCGTTTGGCTCTCGCTGTTGGGCATCCGAAAACGCAATATGAGCCCGGGCCGGTGGAGCCTGAAGGCGTGGACCAGCGCGCATGTCTATCTCGGCCTCGCGCTCATTGTAATCGGAACGATGCACACCGGCTTCCAGCTTGGCTGGAATGTCCATACGCTTGCCTGGGCGTTGATGATGCTGGTGGTGGTGTCCGGCATTTACGGCATTTCTGTCTATGCGACGCTGCCGCGCTCGCTCAGCAATAATGCGCGCGAGATGACGCGCGGTCAGATGGTGGAAGCGCTGGCGGCTATCGACCGTCAATTGGAAACTGCTGCACAACCGCTTGGCCGGAGCGAGGCAGATGCGGTGATCGATGCGCTGAAACAGGACGTGTTCAAAGCGGGTTTCCTGGCACGCTTGACCGGCACTTATCCGCGCTGCGCCACCGCCCGGGCGCAACACGCCTTTCCACCCGGGTCGATCAACAAGAAGGAAGAAAAAGTCGCGGCCCTGCTCGGGCGCCGCAAATCACAGCTCGGCCAAATCCGCCGCCACATGCGCTACCGTGCGCTGCTCGAAGTGTGGCTGTTCATCCATATACCCGCAACGATTGCGCTGATTGCTGCCCTTGCCGCGCATATCGTCAGCGTGTTCTATTATTGGTGAGGGGCGGAATATGACTTTTCTGATCCGCACCATCGATTTTACCGCCAGCGGGCGCGAGATTGTCCGTGACCGCGAAGTGGATCAAAGCAGCCTGACCATCGGGCGCGCGGCTGAAAGCGATATCCACCTGCCCGATCTGGCGGTGGAACAGAACCACGCAACGCTGACCAGCCAGGACGATGGGACGATTCTCGCACAGGCGGCCGGCACACTCGGCTTTACCCATGACGGAAAGACAACGACTTCGACCAGCTTTGATCCCGCGAAGGGCGCCGAGCTTGGTTTCGGGTGCTACCGCTTAGCCTTTTCACGCGACCCCGATGCTCCGGCATCGATCACCATTAGCAAGGCGGCGGAGCATTCCGAAGATGTCGACGACGTCAAAGGCTTCGCACTCGCTTCCGCCCTGCCCAGCAAGCGCGCGATGGCATGGGTCGGGCTTGGCATAATCCTGTTCGCGTTCCTGATCGTGCCGATTTACACGCACCTCAACCGTGATCCGGCAAAGCCCGATTACGACCGCACCGGTCAGACAATGATGGATACCAGCTGGAGCACCGGTGCGCTCAGCCTCGCCCACCACGGGCTGGAGGACAATTGCGAGGCTTGTCACGTGAAGCCATTTGAGTCGGTCCGCGATGAAACTTGCCTGACCTGCCACGAGGCGATTGGCGACCATGCCAAGATCGACCGTCAGCTTACCGGACGCGGTCCAATGTCGGCGGGAGACGAGTTCCAATGGAAAGTCGCGGGCATGTTCGGCAAGGAAGGGCCCGGCTCATGCAGCACCTGTCATACCGAGCACGAAGGCGCAGGCCGGATGGAACCAACCGCCCAGCAATTCTGCGCCGAATGCCATGACGGGATGGATGCCCGGCTTACCGATACCAAGCTGGCGAATGCCGCCGACTTTGGCGATGCCCACCCGCAGTTCAAGGCGATCTACCACCCGCAATTGGGCAGCGAAGAGACCGCGCGGATATCGCTCGCCGACACGCCCCAAGAACAACACGGCCTGAAATTCCCTCATGAAATGCACATGAACACGCGCGGCGGTGTCGCCCGGATGGCGCGCAATATCGGTGCCAAGCAAGGTTATGGTAATTCGCTGGTCTGCGCCGATTGCCACACACCAACATCCGACAAGGAAGGCTTCCTGCCGGTCAAAATGGAGGACGATTGCGAGAGCTGTCACAGCCTTGTCTATGACCGCGTCGGCACAACGTTCCGCTCGCTGCGCCATGGCGATATCGACCAGATGCGTGCCGACCTGCGCGCAATGGACCGCGCACCGCGCCGCTCGGCAGCACCCGCTGGTCGCAAGCGTCCGGGCGAGTATGCGCGCGGCGGGCTTTACTATCAGAACTTCGGGCGGCCAGCGCGATCCTACATCGCAATCAACCGCGCACTCGCCAAGGACGGGGTTTGTGGAGAATGCCACATCCCCACGACCCGCAATGGCAAAGCCGATGTGATGCCGGTGCATCTGCGTGAAAACTATCTGCTCAATGGTTGGTTCGACCACAAGGAGCATGAACAGGAAGAATGCAGCACGTGTCACAAGGCCGAGACATCCAAGACTTCAGAGGATTTGCTGTTGCCGGGTATCGCCGTGTGCCGCGATTGCCATCTGGGACAGGACGAGAAACAGGCGGAAGTGCCGTCAAGCTGTGCGATGTGCCACTCCTACCATCCGAAAGGCGCAAACTTGCCGGATGAGAAGAAAACGCCCACACAAGACACAGTCGCGCTGATGAGCCGGAAGCCGGAGTAGCGCGCATTGGGGGGACACAACATCTCGGAGGGGGCACGATGCTGATAGCGCAGATGACCGATATCCATATCGGCTTCGACCCGGCAGCCAAGCCCGAGGAGCTAAACCGAATTCGCTTCCGCGCCACGCTCGACCGACTGCTCAATGGCCCTAATAACGCCGATATGCTGGTACTAACCGGCGATCTGACCGACCACGGCGACACAGGCAGTTTCGAGAAAACCGCAGCCCTGCTCGAAGCCTGCCCGATGCCGGTCTATTCGATTGTCGGCAATCACGATACGCGCGAGGGGCTATTGCACGCTTTCCCGGATACGCCGGTCGATGCGGATGGCTTTATCCAATATGCGGTCGAACAAGACGGGCTGCGCATCTTGATGCTCGATACGCTGGAGATCGGACGGCATGGCGGCGCCTTCTGCGAGAAACGCGCGGCATGGTTAAGCGCAGAACTTAACGCGCACCCTGACACGCCTACGTTGATCTTCATGCACCACCCGCCGGTCGTATCCGGCATCGGCTGGATGGACCCCGGCCCGGGCGAACCATGGATGCTGCGCTTTGCCGAAGCGATCCGCGGCCATAACCAGATCCGAGCAATCCATTGCGGCCATCTGCACCGCCAGATCAACGCCACGGTCGAAGGTAAGCTGCTCAGCGTTACTCCGTCGGTCGCACCGCTGGTAGCGATGGACCTTCGCCCGATTGATCCCGAAACACCCGACAACCGCGATCTGATCACCACCGAGTCCCCGACCTACGCCCTCCACCGCTGGGAAAATGGCGAGTTGGTCACCCACTACGAACGCGTATGGGACTGGCAAGTACTCGCTAAGTATGATGCGAACCTGCAAGGTATGATCAAAGAGATGTTTGCCGAGCGGGAGTAGATACCTCTTAGTAACCAATAGCAGTCATGCTCCGTCTGAAATCGACGAGGTGCATATGATTGTTGTTCGTATTGTTTTTTCTTCCGCGCTCCTGATCGCTGCTCCACTTGCCGCCACTGAGCAAGTAACTCAAGGGCTTGCAAATGCAGTCGATGGTGACAGCTTGGACTTCTCTGGCACAAAGATCCACCTTTTCGGAATTGATGCGCCCGAAAATTCGCAAACATGCTCAGATGCAGGAGCCGATTGGAAATGCGGTGAGGAAGCCAAAAAACTTCTGGATGAATTGACCCAAGGGCATCGAGTTAAATGTCGCGCACTACAGTTCGGCAGTAATGGTGAAGCAATCGCGACATGTAGCCGTGATGGTCTGGATCTAGGCCTGGCTATGATTGAGGCCGGGCTTGCGGTTACCGTTAAGGACAGTCCCGCGACATATGTCGAAGCGGAAGCACTGAGGAAAAAGCATAAGATGGGTCTGTGGGCATCAGAATTCCAGTCGCCGGCAGATTGGCGAACAGCCAATATTCAAACTACCGAGCCGACTGCCACAGCACCCTCGCCCGCCACTCGGCCGCAAAACCCGCCTGTCGAGCAGATCTACCGGAACAAGTTCGGCTGTGCGATCAAAGGCAACAGAAATCGAAGGGGACAATGGATTTACCACCTTCCTGGCCGCCCCTATTATGATCAGACGAGACCCGAAGAATTGTTCTGCACCGAGTCTGAAGCCCAAAGAGCGGGCTATCGCAGATCAAAGGCTTGATCCGGGAGGAGAGCAAACCTTCGCATCAAGCCTTCACAAAATGACGCAGCGTTACTGCCCCATCACCGGCGCATTCGGACTCAACCGCCCACCAACCCAAGCGCTCATATCGGGCTCGTCCCGCACCTTCCACGGCACGCCGCCGCCGGTCAGGAACAGGCGTTCCATTTCTTCGCGGGTGAAGGGGCGTGAGCCTAAGCGGCCGAACACCGCCATCTGTCCGCCGGTCTCATCGACTGCGCGGTCGCGGTCCAGCCCTTTGGAAAGCGATATCGCAGGCGACTTGGTCTTTGCCCATGCGACCAGTTCCGGCATCGGTGCTGGGCTGAACCCGTAGAAATTGGGCTGGCTGTCGGGCGATGTCAGTTGCAGCACTTTCATCCCGTTCACGCCATCCGCGACATAGGCAAACAGAGACGCATTGGTTGATCCGACGATCACATCCTCGGCATCATTCAGCGTACCGCCCAGCGTTTCCTTCTTATAGATTTTCGGTGCCATCGGCCTCGTAATATCGACGATCACCAGACCGTCCTGCTTCGCCGCGACATAGGCATAGGTCCGCGCGAGATAGACCCGCTGCGCATTGGCGAGCAGCACCGTGCCTTCTGGTCGCAGTACAGGATTACGCAGATTAGTCACATCGAACAGCTTCACGCCCTCTGCATCGGTGACCCACAGATAACGGAACTGGATCGCGGAGGCGCGTGCATCGTTCATCTCGCGAACTGCCGCAATTTGCGGGTTCTTGGGATCGGCCAGATCCACCGCAACCAAGCCGCGATCAGAGGTGATATAGGCAATCTCGCCCGCGAGATGCACATGCCGCGCTCCGGTCAGCACGCCGCCCTCGTTCCATGCTTTCGAACCATCGGCGAATGTCAGACGGCTCAGCTTGTTATTGCGAAACTCGCCATCGGCCATAGTGTTGACGTTAACGAGGATCAGACCCTCGACCGCGTCGGTCACAACCGCATATTCGTAGATCGGCAGGAACGGCTGCTCCTCATTCATCTCACGCATTTGCGGTGTGTTGCGCAGCGGATTGATCGGCTGATTGGTGGCGAGCGCCATGCAAGTCGCGTTCTTGGAACTCACATGCGTGTCATGGCCAAGACTGCTGAACGGCGCAGTGATGATCCGCTCCGATATGCCTTTGTTGCCGATGGAGGCGATATCGTAGACGCGGAAACCGCCCTTGCCCTCTGCCACGAACATATATTCGCCGCGCATTTGCAAGCAACCGACACGGTCGCTCGTGCCCTCATGCACATTGGCGAACTCTTCGAACGGTTTGGTCTCGCCGGAAAGGTCCGCATCGAAAGCTTCCCCGCGCACCCAATCTTTGAGCTCGCGCCCATTATCGTCGACGAATTGCTTGTAATAATCGGGGTAGGCATATTTGTGCAGATAGGATCCGAGCACAGCTTGCGGCTCGTCCCACTCGGTGACGCGCACGGCCTCGAACCCGCCTTCCAGGCCAGTCCACGCATTCATCCCGACGAAGTTCACATAATTCGTGCCGAGCAGCAGCAGCTGCGACATGATCGCATTGTTATCGTCCGCCTCGGACAAATGACAATCGGAGCACTGCTTGGTTTCTGTCATCCGCACCGTATGCGGGAAATGCGGCGCGAAGGCCTGGCTGCTGAAGCCAATCGCAGAGATCGGCGGTTGCTGCACATAGATGCGTTCGCGGTTGATATTGGTCGATGACAGAACCAGCGCCGAAGTAGAGCGAACCGGTGCGATCTGGTTGCCCTTTGTGGTCTGGTGCTTGCCGAGTTGGAACATCTGGTCGCGCGCAACCTGCGGATTATACGTCGCGAAATTGCGTGTTTCGCCGTTCTCGTAATGGTGATCTTCGGTCTTCCAGTTCGCTTCAATCGGCAAGTGACAGCCGCCGCAGCTTGTCGTCCAACTCAGGTGGCAGGTAAAGCAGGCCATCTCTTCATCGTCATGCGCGCGGTCGCCCGCTGCAATGCCTGTGCCAAATTCAAACTTGCCCGTTTCCGCGCCAGCTTTCGACATCAGCTTTGCGCGGGCCGATTTGGCGTTGAAATGAGGAGACGTGTTGTCGACGCTGTCCTTAGTCAGGCTGACCGTCCATTCAAGCGATGGGTCGACAATCGAGCGCTGCGTCAATGTGCGCTGGCCCAGATTGTCATAGGTCCATTCAAAGCGGCGCTTGCCATCGGGGTTGCGGAGCAGCGACAGATCACTGCCCTTGGGCGGCGCAGCGGGGCCGCTGGTGCGCAAGGTTGGATAAGCATCTGCCGTGCCGTGGCAATCCTTACAACCGATCTCGATCGCATTGGCGACTTCGCCATAGATCATGCCATTGCCGTGGCTGTCCTGCGCATAATGGCAATCGGCGCATTGCATCCCGACTTCGGCGTGGATGCTCATCAAATGCACCGCTTTGCCCGGGTTGACGCCGGGTTCGACGAACTTGCCCTCACCTTCCTTGCGCCATTTCTCCGGATCGTCATTGGCGACGATATTATTGTCTTTATCGAGCAGATTGCCTTCTCGGTCGCGCTTGAAAATACCGCGGAAATTCCACCCGTGGCCATGATAATCGGCGAATTGCGTGTCCTTCAAATCCTTGTTCAGATCATACAGATTGCGCGTGAAATCGAGATCGGCCCATTTGCCCTTGGGTGAGGCGCCCTCCGGGTTGCGCTCCAGAACTTTGTGGACTTCTTCAGCGGTCGGATATTTCTGCTTCTCCGGCCACATGGCGGGCGCATCGGATTCGTAATCCCACATCGTGTAACCGAGATAGCTGTTCAGGAAAATATTGGGCTGGTGCATGTGGCAATTCATGCATTGCGCGGTCGGGATGGAGCGCGTGAAGACGTGCTGGAGCGGATGCCCCTTCTCCTTCATTGGCGCTTTCTGGCCGTGGCCATCTTCGGAATGATCCTCGCCGGGCTGTTTGACGCCCGCATGACCTTTGCTTTCGCCATATTTGTCGTGCTCCGGTTCCATCTTTTTCGCGATGGTCGGATCGACGGTAATTGTCTGCCCGTCGCGCCCGTATTTAGCGTAGATTGAGCTGTGACGCGGTTCGCGGTCATTGGCATAGACAACATGGCACGATGCGCAGCCCGAATGGCGGTAGTCACCAGGCTGATCATTGGTCCCCATAAACCACATAAACGGATCGTTGAGCCGTGTTTTGTGAATGTTGAGCACCGGAATCGCAACGCGCAAACCAGTGCCCATCCCGCGATTGCTTTGCTTCAGATCAGGCCGTCCGGGCTCTTCGAGGCGCTGGATCGACCCAGTCGGGTTAGGCAAGCCAATCTCTGGGAATTGCGAGTTGATCGTCCGCCCGCCGCGTTCGAACACGCGGAACACATCACCCGGGGGGATCACTTGCCATGTTGGCAATGGATAGAGTTCTGCCAGTGCGCCGCGCTTCTTCTGGTTTTCAGTCAAAGTGCCAGGAGGCGCGCCGGGTGAGACCAGTTTCGCTGGCTTTCCGTCGCGGGTAAATGCCTCGCCGAAGATATAATTCTTATAAGGCGCGATGCCGTTATTATACGATGCTCCGCCCCACAGCATTGCACCTGTTGCCATGATAGACCGCTCGCCTGCCTCGATCACGTCGAGGTGACACGCTCCGCAGGCCTCGCGCGCCACACGGTAATCGCTGGGGTTTACGAATTTGACGAACTCGGGCGATTCCTTGTTGAGCAGCGTGTAAGTGCGCTTCGGATTGGCCGATGACGGATAGTGCCAGCTGCTGGGGTATTTCGGCAGAACATGCGCTTTTTCGCGCGCCGCAACGTAAGCCGGATCGTCATGCTCCAGCTCGCTATTGCCCTGCACTTTCGGGTTGCCGCCATGGCAATCGACACAGCCAAGCCGCACCGCAGGAGTGGTGTGCATGGTCGGCGCGTCGGTCTGCGTATGGCAGGAATAGCAGCCGTCCGATTTCGCCATCATCTCGTCGAGCGTCTGTCGCGCGGGTGCGGGCGCGGCGATCACCGCGCTATAGTCACGCTTGACCGGCTTTTCGCCCGATGCTGCCTGCGTTTGATTGCCGCCGAACAGCATTGCAATCCCGGCTAGCAGGAATGCGGACATCAGGGTCAAAAGGCGGATCATACGCATCAGTAGGTCAAGATCACATTAGCGAGCACGGAATAGTAGGTTCCGGTATTGCCCAGATTGTCGAACAGATCATCGAAGCCTTTGCCGGATATCAGCGCCGCGCCGGAGAGGCGGAACACAACGTTCTGTATCGCGCTCGGCCGCCAGATTGCAGCAGCAGAAAGATCGAAGCCAATCTCCTTGGGAATGCTGCCCTCATTCCGCAAAGCTTCCAGCGAGGAAGTGTTCTCGAACCACAGATGATTGGCATTGGCCGAGAGACGAAACTCGGGCGTCAGATCGAAATCCGCGCCAGCGCCGACAAGCACGAGGCCGGGATTGTTAAAGTTCGACTGGCCCTGCTCTTTGGAGGGACGCAGCGAGTTCAATAGTCCGTTGCGATTATTGACCGAAACTGCACGCCCGCCACCGGCAAAGGGTATCGTCTGGCGTATCCAGTAGGAGGTATCGGCACCCGCAAAGATCGGATTCTCGAATACTGCATCATAGCCGCCCTCGACATCGTCATAGGGATCGTCATCGCCGCTGGCATAGGCACCCGATAGGCGGAAGCGGGCCCAATCGCGGTCGTAACTTAGTTCTGCCGCTGCAAAGAAGGCGCGGATATCAGCGGGGCGGTCGGTGAAAAAGCTGTTCCGGTCCTCGCCAAACACACCATAGGCGCTGGCGGTGATATTGATCCGGCCCACGCGGCCATCAGCATTATAGCCGACATAGAACGCATCATATTCGCGCCCGCGCAGCGTGCCGAGCAAAGCCGGACGAACAGGGAAGCCATTGTCGTCGATCTGGATGTCGTCGGCTTCGCGATTGCGATTGTAGGCGACAGTAATCTGGCTGGTCAGCGCCGGGATCAGGAAATCCTGCCGATACGCATTGGCGATAAACAGGAAGTCATCGCGCGGCGTCTGGGTGACCGCATTCAGCCCGCTATTGGTGTCTTTCTCCAGCCGCCAGAACGCCGCGACATTATACTGGAACCGGTTGTTATCACGCGTCCCGAAGAAGCGCAGGCCAAGCTGCTGATCCTGAAACAGGAAGCCGCGAAAATCCGCCTGAAACGGCTGGATACCGATACGGAAGCTGTCGAAATCATACCGGTCAGACGTATTGCGGATGTGATAGTCGAAAAACAACTCCTGCACGCCAACGAAATAGTCCGTCCGGCTGCTGCCATTGCTCGGCTCGACAAACAGCACGCGTTTCTCGGGCACATCGACATGGTTGATGTTGAACGCCAGAGTCGCGCGGTATTCAACATCCGGCGGCTTATACGCAGTATTACCTTTGAGCAGCGCAAAGCCGGTCAGGAAAGTTTGCGACAGAACCAGACTGCCTTCATTGCCGAACACGTCTAGGCGATCTGGATCTTCTGTCGTCTGAACGCCCACCGGAATCGGGAAGGTGCGCGGCTCAACCACGGTGTCGCTGATCGCATTGGCGACGAAGAACCAATCATCGCCGTTGATCGGCAACCATGGAACCTTGTCCCGATTGATCGGGCGATCACCTTTATAGGTGTTCTGGTTATAGGGATCCCACCATTTTTCTTTCACCAGCCCGAGCGATTCAATCAACCGCCAGCGGTCGGGGATCGGTAGCTGATCTGCCGGAAAAGCTTCAGGAGGAGGCGCGCGGAAAGCGCCTTCATTGGTCTGGTCGATCTTCTCGGGCAGTTCGCCCGTCACACCGGGGCGACGGCGGCCATCAATGGACTCGTTGTCCACTGGAGGCGGCTCCGGTGGTTCGACTTCGACCTGCTCCGTCGTGATTTCATCCGGTTCGGCCTTATGCGGTACCTGCCGCGTTTCTGCGGGCTGTGTAGCCTGCAAAATCAAGGGAAGGGCGAAAGCGACGCTCACTTACAACCCCTCGCACACATTCTGCGCGGGATCGTCAAGGAAGGGCGCGAAGGGGCAATTGACGTAACGCAGGCGGACCGATCCACCATTGATGTTCACCACGATCCGGTCTGCGCGGATTGCGGCAGGCGCATTGCTGATCCCGCCGATGCGCTGGCCTGCATTGTGCAGCCCTAGGAAGCTGACCATGTCATCCTGATCAATCCCATCACCCGAAACGCCGATCCCGCCGACCAGTTGATTACCGCGATACACGGGGACCGAGCCGGGAAATATCTGGATCCCATTGGCGATCCGCTTCCGTCCGCCTGGCCCATTCGGCACAAAGGTACACTCGTTTGCTGTGTCGGGATTTGCACCCTGCACAAAGCCGAGATGCTGCACGATGTTCACCGCGATCAGATCGCTCTGCAGTCCCACAGCAAAGGGGCTGAATGTGTTTGGGTTTTCTACCGAGAGCGGCCCCGGTGTCGGGCCAACTTCACCATCGGGGAAGTAAGGCCGCGACAGATTCCCGCCCGAGCGATCGGCAAAGGCGAATGTTCCCGTCAAAGCGTTTGCGTCATTCAGGAAATTGCGCACGCGCGGCACGTAGGCCGACACATCGAAGCCTGCCAAAACTGGCGTACCCAGCAATTGCTGAGCGGCAACGGCATTGGAGAAGAACGCAGCCGTGCGCGCTTTTTGCAAGCTGACGTCGGTGCCGAAAATCGGGCCATCGGGCGAACGGACAATACCGAGCACTTGCCCATGCGTATCGACCAGACTGACCGTCGCCTGCATCCGGCTGTCGAGGGGTCGGCGAATTTGCGCGCGGGAGCGGGAAAGGACGGCGAACGCCTCTTCCAAGATCGCGCGCGATTCAGCGGCGCTGAGCGGCTGGGCCACACTTGCCGCATCCGTACCGGCACGGATCGGGAAGCGCCCTGCCCCCGCGCCATTGGTCAGGACATAGGCATCCTGATTGGTGAATTCAGCAGCTGTGCTTGGACGAATGCCTGAGGCTTCGGTGCCGTAGGCTACCCCCTGCTGGATGACGCCATTGCTATAACCTGTGACTGCGACGATGCCGCCAGCCGGGCCATTCACCGCCCCAAAGCTGGTTTGCAGGGGCGACAGATCGCTGACAGTCATGTCGGTGAAGCGCAGACTGGTGCCGTCGACAGTAATCCGGTCCGCCGCGATCTCTACTGGCGGGGCAAAGCCTTGAATGCCTGCTAAAGCAATCGCTTCCTCATCATCAACATCACGGTCGAGAATATTGGTGTCGAAGCCGTAATCGCCGTCACCCGCAATCCCGATACCGCCAACAACAACACCATTCTTATAAATCGGGAATCCGCCCGGATCAGCCGCAAGACCCAGCGGGGATCGTTTGGGTCCGATAAATGCGCCCGCACCGCCGCCGGTGAAGCGCGCATTGAGATCAGAGCACGGCAATTGGCTGAACTGCACGCCGAACAAAGGCCCGCTTTCCAGCCCAACCGTAGTCGGTGCTGGCGGAAAATGTTCCTGTACAATCTGGCTGGCTGTTCGAGTGGAGAAGGCATTGCCGCCACTCGAGAGATAGGCACCCGTAATCGCTTTTGCGATGGCTGCAGTCGTCGACGGGACATCCGCGCCCTGCAGGCCGATGGGCATGGTCGTTGTGCCGCCAATGGTCTCGCTGCTCAGTGTCGTCACCGCGGGCGCGCCGGTCATGGCGAACACGCCCAGCACATTGCCCACCCGGTCGGTTACCGCGATAGTCGACGGAAGCCCACGCGCCTGCGCTTCACCAATGGCCTGCGCCATGATCTGCTGGACTTCACCGACGCTAAGAAACTCTGCTGCGGGATCAGCGAACAATCGGCCCTGCGCTGGTGGTGTGGGTGATGGCGCTGGTGTACCGCCCGTTGGCGGTGCGTTCTGGCCGCTATCGCCGCCACCACATGCCGCCAGTGCGAGTGCGCCAGCCAAACACCAATAGGTGCCGATCTTACGCGCCATTATCGCAATGCTCCTATCGCGCGCGTCGCTTGACCGAAGGCCTCGCGGAATTGGGTTGGGCTGTATGTGCCGGGGCTGCGCACGGCGCTATAAGCGCGGTTGATATTGGCGCGAATGCCCGCTGCTGCGCCGGTCGTGATCCGCCCGTCGCGAACCATGGCGTTAAGCAGTGTATCGACCGCCATCACCGCCTGCGCCGATCCGGCATAGTCAGTGAAACGCGGGCTTGTTGTGCGGTCCGAAATTGCCTGTACGACCGTAAAGGCGTCATTGCCTGAATAGCCGCGCCCAGCGAGACTATTCGACAAAGCCGCCGCTTCTCCGCGAAGCGTTTGCGCAGCCTGCACTGCGGCTCCGCGCCCTTGTCCCATTGCGCGGTGGAAGTCCTTGCTCGCTTTATCGAACGCAGCGGCGCGGCCCGGTGCTAGCGCCCGCGATACAGCTGACAGCATGATGATATTCTCATCATTATAGGGTGCCATACCGAAGGGGATCGGGCGGCCCGGATTGGTCTCGAATGTCAGCTTGCGCTGCGGGCCATCGGTGATCGCGCGGTGACAGGAATGGCAATCGTAAAAATAATATTCGGGGAACACGCCCTGCGTGCCGTACTCTTCACGCGCAAACAGATCGGTAGAACGGCGAACAGCTTCGGCTTGACCGACAGCCCATAGGCGGACGCTATCGGCCTTGCCCTTGCGGTTCACATAATCGGCGTCCTCGTCATGGTGCTGTTGCAGCGCCGAAAACAGATCAAGTTCGAACACAACGCGCGGGTGACCCGCGGCCATCATTGTATGTGTGACAAACTGGTTTCCATCCGCGCTGCCGAAGTGGCAATCGAGGCAAACCCGGGCGCGTGTTTGCGGTCGCTCCAGCGGAGTGAGGCCGGCAGCGACATTCGATTGATGTGTCGCGGGTGCGGCATAGTGAACCGCAAGCCAACTGGACGATGCGCCGTGGCACGTTTCGCAGCCAACACCATCGGAAACCTGAAAACGCGCGCCCTGCTTCGATTTTGGGACATAAGTCGCATGACAGCCGAGGCATTGCGGCGCAGAAGTCGCGGGGCCGATACCCATGCTTGCGGCGATTTGGCGACCACGCGGAGACGCGAGCGCAGCATAGGCACGGCTATGCGCTCCGGTAGAAGAAGAGGGTTCTTGCCAGCTCGCGATTTCATCCTGGCGAACAACTTCGCCATTGCCTTCGGCGCGGCCATGGCAAGTCGAGCCTGCGCAAGTTGCCACGCCTTCATATTGGCCATTGCCGGGGGTTTGTGCGTCGGTAGGGGAACTGCCCACGGAGAGGAATGCCGTAGCGGCCAATAATGGCACGCCGGCTATCGCAATCAATTTTCCCCGGATTCGTATCACGAACCACCTCCCCTAAGACGGCACCCTACGACTTGGTCCCTTTGCTGCAAGCGGGAATTTCTCATCCCGCTTGCCCGCACACCCTGATCACATCAAAGCAGTCGCCAGAAGATCAACTTGAGTGGTGCAGCCCTTACCCAACAAGGCCACCGTAAGATCGTCCAAATCCTCAGGCACTTCATCCATTTGGGTAAATGTAATCGTCGAAGGGGATCCGCCCGGACCGGTGATCGAATAGGTCGCACCCTGTGTCAGCGGCAGCCTCTTGCTATCCCATGCGGTGACCATTTCTTCTTCAAGAAATGTCACATGAACATGTTCGGCCGACTCAGCGCTCGCAATGACATAGGTTGATGCCTGATCTCGCCCAGGACGCCACATTTGCACGGCGGACATATCCGCCACGCACATGGTGCCGGACTTGGAGACATCGACCCACCAAAGGTTCGGACTGGTCAGCGATGCCGGGGGTGGATCACCACGCGTTGCCCCGGTGCGCACTTGTCCAGCCGCACGGCGGCGCGTCAAAGCTGCGATGGCCGTACGGTTGCTCTTGCCGCGCTCGGCAACACGGTGCGTGCCTGCGCCGCTGATCACGCGCGTGCCGCCATTTGCGAGAATGGTGACGGAGTCGCCGGTTTTGAGCGTGATCCGCCCGCTATCGCTCAGCTTCATCCCGACCGGATATTTGCCGGCAGATGGGCCACTGGATTTGATGACGACGCCCGCTTGCACGGCAATCGGCGCTACCAGAGCAGCGCATCCCAGCGCGGCGGCAATCATTAGCGGTCTAACCGAGAACATAGGCTCCCTCCTCGTTCAAATTCTTCATCCGGTGTAGCAGGTTTTCCAGCGCAGTGTCATCTGGATGGCTCCGGATGAGGCCTTTTACCACGCTGACCGCCTTGGTCTTGTGAGTTTCCGACAGTGTGACGGCTTCGTACATTTTTGCCCGATCTGCTGCAGGAAAGTCCGGTGCAGGCTCCAATATATCGACCGGTTGCGCCCGCCCTCGCAGCACCACACGGCCCATTGGCCGCCACCAATCGAGGCCCGAACGTTCCGCAAATTCGCGGCTTGCCATAACGCTGGAACCGAGCGCTTTGTTTGCCGCCTCAAGCCGCGCGGCAGTGTTCATACTGTCACCCAACGCAGTATATTGGATTCGCGTATCGCCGCCGAAATTGCCGACAACCGCCTCTCCATAGTGCAGGCCAACGCGGGTCTTGCCGATTTTGGGCAGAGCTGGGTCCATGGCTGCGACTTCGTGACGAAACGCCTCACCTGCCTGCCAGATCGCATAACCCGCCTTCGCCGCGCGCTCTGCATCGTCGGGCTTGGCAATTGGCGCACCCCAGAAGGCCACCACCGCATCGCCAACAAATTTATCGATTACCCCGCCATGGTCGAGCACCACCTGGCTCAGCATTTCGAGATAGCGATTGAGCAGTTTCGCGACCATTTCGGGCGAGACGGCGTGGCTCATCTTGGTGAAACCCTCCAGATCGCTGAAAAGGACATAAATTTCCTTCTTCTCGCCATGCAGCGCTAGAAGCTCGGGGTTTTCGATGATCTCCGCGGCCATTTCTCGCGGAAGATATTTGCCTAGCGCCCCTTGCGCGAAATTACGCTGCACCGCGCCTGCGGCCCGAGCGGCCGTGGTCACTGCCATGAACGCTATTGCCCAACCGGCGAGCCAGCCAACCGCAGGAAGGCCGTAAGTGTCAGCGCCCTGGAAATGCATCACAAAAGGCGCGCCCAACATCACAACGAATTGCAAGCCGAGCAACACATAGATTTGCCAGCT